>NZ_JACHIG010000002.1:0-53595 GCF_014203095.1 Prosthecobacter vanneervenii
CCGCTTCTCGCTTTTCTTTTCCTTTTGTTTCAGCCGCCGCTTTTCGTCGGGGGTCAGGAGAGTAGTTCAGCTCTGATTTCGTGCAACTGTATTTTGATAAAAAATGAAGATTTTTAATTCCGCGTTTTTTAAACATCCCGCAGCCGCTGCTTGACTTTGCAGATCACCTTTACCGCGCACCACAAAACGCCACCACATCACTTCTACGCCGCATGTGCATAGCGTCAGCATCTCCAATACCTGACCAGGCGGAAGCCCATCCGCCTCTTCATCTATGACTTCGTTTGAGATCTTCGTTCACCAGCACGCTGCGCCGAGCTTCAGGCTTCACCATCTGCATTCACAGATCATGCACGGCATTCTCTTCTCTACGCTGCTGTGCAGCAGGATGAGAACTCACCATCTTTCTAGCGCCATGTTTTACATGAGCTTCACTCACTGCTGCGTGCACATGGATGCTCTTCGAAGAGTCATTGCCATGCAGATGTCTGCTTTATCAATTTCTAACACCCACGGCAGAACAGTTCCGACCACACAAGCCTCAGCACTTCTTGAGTGAGGCCACTGCAGCCGCCGGGCTCTCCGCCACGACGGCTACAGTGAATTTAAAACCAAATTATCCGATGACCGCCAGAGCCTCTTCCACCCAGCCGGAGTCCGGCAGGGCAAAGGGACGGAAGGTTTCGAGACGGGACTCGTGCTCGCTGTAAAACAGGGCACGGTGAAGACCGAGTGTACCGGCCTTGGGTGAGTCGATGAGGCTGGCAGAATCGTTGGCGCTCATCTGGAAAAGAATGCGCATGCCGAGCTCGCTGACTGCCTTGCGACTGAGAGAACGATTGACATTGTTCAGAGTGTCCAGGCTCGTGATGACATGCACACCGACGGGCGGCCCCTCGGAAATGATTTCATTAAGCTGATCGCCCGGCTTGGGAGCACTGTCGCCACCAAAGGAGAAATCCTCTTCATAGCGCAGCTTGCGGAATTTCTGCAGTCCGTGGATGAAGAGGTAGATGGGCGGAGCCCCTGCGCTGCCTTCATCATTGCGGCGCTTCATCTCGGCATGAATCTCCGCGATGTATTCAGGAGCCTCATGCCCCTGCGAGATGCGCGCACGACCTTGGGCTATCTTTTCAAAGAACTCGAATTCCGGCGTGCCTGAGAGCGCGCTGTGAATGAGGTAGAAATGCGGTGCCTGCGCGCGCGGATGCTGCGCAGCCAGTGCGACAATTCCAAGCCCCATAATGGAGGCCACGGCTTCCTCGTTCTGCCCCACAAGCAGCAGGTGACGCCCGCTCTGGCGTGGGAAGACGGCTTCGGTGGGGCCTTTGATGGCATTCGGCATGCCCAGCCAGCATTTGGGATCTGCCGGAGCACTGGCAGGCGGCGAGGCAAGGGCGTTGGCCAGGAGCATGTTGTCCCGCACATCGGCTGGCATGTTCCCTTCAAAGACAATCGGCCGCTTTTTGTCGTAGCCATGCGTTCTGGCGTAGGCAGACACTTTGGCCAGATTGGCATCCCGCTCTTCGTCTGTGAGCCATACCACCTGGAAGGGGCTGTTTCCTTCCAGAGCACCGGCGGCATCGTTGTAGATGCCCTCCCCGGGACGGGAAAGAAGGCGCGGCGCCGTGTTTGTGTCGTCCATGATGAGGGCGGCATCAGCCTCATTGCACTGGAGCGCGATGCGGATGACCATCTGTCCCAGCGTCGTGCGGGCGAGTGTGTAGGCCCCCCCGAGCGTCTGCGAGCCCAGGAAGACATGAATGCCAAAGGCACGCCCCTGACGTACGATGCGGTCCAGCAGCAGCGAGGCCCCCTGCGCCACCGAATCGTCCTCCACAAAGTATTCCTGAAACTCGTCAATGATGAGCATGGAGCGCGGCATGGGCTCGGCACCCGGCGTGCGCTTGTACCCAGCAAGATCCTGCACACCCGCCTTGCGGAAGATTTCACCACGGCGGCGCAGCTCTTCATCGATGCGCTGCAGCACACTCAGTGCAAACTCGCGGTCGCTCTCGATGGCGATGACCTTGGCATGCGGAAGCTTTGCATCCGAATAGCATTTGAATTCCACGCCTTTTTTAAAGTCGATCAGGTAAAATTCGATCTCATCTGGACTGCAGGTGAGGGCGAGGTTCGTGATGATGATATGGAGCAGCGTCGATTTACCGGAACCCGTTTTACCAGCCAGCAGCGCATGCTGGCGGGTGCCCTTGCCGATGGCAAGGTACTGCAGCTTGGTGGCCCCGGTGCGGCCGATGGCGATGCGAAGCTCGTTGGTCGTGCTTTCCGCCCACATTTCCTTGGGTGCGACGACGCTAAAGGGCACCTGCACACGGTTCGAATCGATGCTGGACTGCCCGATCTGGTGCGCGAGATCTGCAGCCACGGCGTCTGAAGGCGGCGCATCCAGTTCCAACGCGCGGATGCCATTGACGCTGATCGCACCTTTTTCTCGCACGATACGCACGCAGCTTTTGCGCAGGTCCTCTGCACTCAGCCCCTCTGGCAGCGCCTGGCGGCGATCCCAGTGGATGAGCACAAAGACCCCGCAGCGTGCACCGCTCATGACGATGCTCTTGAGCCGGGCCATGGCATTTTCTGTAAAGGCCGCAGGCAGCCCCGCAATGACAAGAAAGTGGTACTTCTCCGCCACACTGCCGGCCTGCTCATTGTACTCCGTGATCGTGGCGTACTCATTGCGCAGGTACATCTGAATGACCTTTTCCACATGCTCATTGAGCTCGGCAAGACGCTCGTCGATCTGATCTCTCTGCGTCCAGATGCGGCGGTTGATCAGGGCGGGCTCATAGTCCGCCAGATGCATGAGGCCGGCAAAGTTCTGCCCGAGCCCCACGGGGTCGATGATGGTGAAGTGCACCTTTCCGGGAGGAGCCTGGGAGAAGAGGCTGAAGATGACGTGGTTCATCACATCAGAGACCCATTTGCCTCCATCATCATCTGTCTCGATGAGCAAGTTCCCCTCCTGCGGGAAATCGAGCGCCAGAGGTAGGCAGACGCGCTCATGGCCGTCGAGATTAAAGGGGGCCTCCTTGGCCAGCAGCGCCGCAGTGCTGTTGAAATCAAGGCTCAGCGCCCCCAGACGCAGCGCGTCAGGAAATCTCTCCTGAGGCTTGTAGTCGGTGCTCCATGCTTTTGCCTGGGAAACCGGGCTCTGCTGGATCTCTGCCACGGCAGCGAGGAGCGGAGGTATCTTCTTCTGCCACTCGGCATGCAGCGCGGTCCATCGTTGCTGCGCCTCATTCTGCATGGCCAGCTTGGCAGCCGAGTGCTTGTCCAGGAGTTGCTGACGCTGCTGCAAAAGCGGCGCTCCTACCTGCGCGATTGCCGCAGCCTTCTGCACCTCAAACCGCTGCAGATTGCGCGCCAGGAGCCGCTCATTGCGCGCCAGACAGGCCGGGATCTGGATGGCCAGACGTCGCTGCATGACCTTGCGGTACTTCTCCGCCACATCATCAGCGAGGTTCCAGTCTGCAGTCACCTGCGCGTCGGTACGTTCAAATTCCCCCTGAATTTGGGCTGCCGCAGCGTCCTTGGCCGCGTGGAGCTCCGCCAGGCATGTTTCATAGTCCAGCACCGCCGCACCGAGCTCCTTGAGGTCGATGCGTGGCTTGGAAAACAGTTTAAACATCCCCCCTCCTCCCTTGGCGGAGGCCAGCTGCTCCTCCAGGCTCTGGGCATGTCTCTCGATGTCTTCAATGCGCGCAGGGATGTCCTGCAGAGTCAGCTCGGGATTAGGCTGCGGCGCCTCCTTGCGGCCAAGTCGCTCCCCTGCGGCCTTGAGGACGGCCAGCAGGCGGTCCTTCGCGGCCGTCAGCCGGTGCAGCAGCTCATCGGCGGTGTGCTCCAGTTGCTGCAGGCCACGCTTGCGCGTTCCCTCGGCATGCACGCGGCGCATCTGCTGCCGGCCCAGCCAACGCTCACGCTCCTTTTGCGTCATGGCGGGGAGATCTCGCCGGATGCGGTCCTCATAGCGCTTGAAGGCAGTGGTGCGCACAGCATGGCGCGCATGAATGGTCTTGGCGTATTCATCCCACTCAGCGGCAGACGCATGCACCACGGAGGCATAGTGCGCGTCAAATGCCTCCAGATTCTGAATGTGTTGCTGCTCCACAGTGTAGCGGCGGGAGCGGGTCTCGCGGGAGATCTGCTCGCAGCGCTGCGCAAAGTCGGCGATGGACTCGTTCAGAGCGGAATGGATGGAGAGGATCCGCGAGGCGCGGAGGTCAAGGGTGCGGTTCACAGTCTTTTCGGATCTTGCGTAGCAGGTTTTCGAGTTCGTTGATCATCGCGCTGGTCTTCGTTAGAAGACCAGGCAGCTGCTCAAGATATTGTTTTTCAAATTCCTGGGCCCTGGCATCACGCCAGCAGGCCTGGGTGGCGCTCCAGCGCTCGGAGAGCTCACGCCCGTTTTGAATGAGATTCATGGTGTCTCTGGAGTGGTAGTAGGCGCAGCCGCAGCAGGTGCTAGCGGAGGTCTCTCATTGTAGGACTCAAGGATTTTTTGGATTTCGACGAGGTAGGCCGTCGCCTTGGCCAGGTCTGTCTCCAGATAGTCGCGCAGTGAGTCCGCCTTGCGGGCCAGCGGAGCCACCGTGGTGTCAAAATTCCGCCCCCAAGTCCGTGTGCGCTCCGCACCGGCCTGCGCCGCCTCCAGCGCAGCCCGCGCCTTGCGCACCGCAGCCTGCTGGGTGACCGGCGAATCCACATAATCCGACATCCGGGCGCTCATAAGTTCCTGCTGGGCCATATCCAGCTTCTTCTGCCAGTGGCGTATCTGCGCCGCCCAGTAGGCAGGTTGCTCAGTCTGCAGCCAGGCGCGGGTCCTGCCCACCCCCTCCTGCACAGAGTCCAGAGCCTGCCGTGTTTTGCTGATAAAAACAACCAGCGCGGCGCGAAAGGCCTCAATGGCGTCGAGATTGGAGATACGTGCCTGGTCTGACATCGGGCGGGGGGCTTGGATCCTGCCTGCGCATCAGCGCTGGCTGAGATAATCCTCGATACGCTGCGCCTTGCGCAGCAGGAATGGGGTGTGCTGCTCGGACATCTCCATGAAATGCTTGATGGCCTTCATGGTTGCAGAAAATTCTGTGGCAAACTTTTCGTGCTCGGCGTCCTGCCAGGTTTCGCCCAAAGCACTGAAGCGGCTCTGCAGGGAGGCTGAGCGCTGCTGCATCTCGGTATTGAAACGTTTCAGCTCCTGCGCAAAACGCCGGACCTCCTCGGGATTCATGATTGCCTGGGCCATGGCGGAATGATGAATGGCGAAATGATGGATGACGAGTGTTTTTACGATGAAATTTGGATCAGCCCACAGCCATCCCCTGCCCCCTGCGATTCTGAGCCGAACTGCGAAATAATCTCGACATAATCCCCAGCTCTTTGATAAAAAATGCGCTTTCGAATTTTTCACCACCTTCTGGCTCTCTTGCATTCAACACTCATGCAATGAAGCTCCCGCACCACGACACCATCGCCGCTTTTGAGCAGCCTTCCGTGAGGAATTGGCTGGTGGTTTTCATCTGCGGATTTCTCACCGTGTGCATCATCAGCCCCGTCGTTTATGCACTCCTCTTGCTGCTGCGCCTGGTCGCTGCTGGCATGAAAATCCCCCTCCCCGCCACACTGCAGGATCTGCCGCTTCCCTTTGTGGTCCGCATCACTCTGCTGGCCGCAGCAGGTTTCGGCACCTTGCTCGCAACACTGATGATTGTGGAGCTGGCCAGGCGCAAACAGCAGGAATATCGCGTCAAGGGGCAGCACTTGGTCTTTGGTCCTTATGAGCACTCGCCCTATCTCAAACGCTGGAGAGCCACCTCCACTCTCCCCAGCGGCGACTCTATTCGTGTTGAGGCCCGTGGTGCCAGTCCTTCCGAATTGCAGGCAGCAGTCTGGCAGCAGTTCATTGCAAGATACGACACGCTCAGCACCAAAGTGACTCGCGCTCTGCTGACACCCCCGCACCCGCTGGAAGGCTGCGGCTCCATCAGTCTCACACCAGATTCGGTCACCCTTTCCGAAGATGGTCATCTGCATCTGGGCTTTCATTTTATGACCAAGCCGGAGGCCTTCTGGAACTCTGAGGTGGAAGAGCCCATCCCTGTCGCGGTTTTCAGCCCCCGCCTTGAGCTGGAGAGCACGGAGTGGATCAGGCCTTTGAGCTAGGCACAACATGAGACGCGCCCTTCCTTCGCGTCTTGACCAGGCATCAAGACTTCTCATGGCAATGCAGCAGCTTATTTCTTTACGGCCTTGACCAGCTGGCCGCCAACCCCAGGAAAAACTCAACGCATTCCTGCCTGCGGAGTCTCTGTCATCCCGCCAAGTATGCGTTTGTAAGATGCTGATGTCGCCGCCCCTTCCGGACTATCCATTCAATGAAGTTTTTCAAATACGACTCCCCTTCGGGATCCGTTTGTAAAACGCTGATGCCGCCCCTCCTCCAGGACCATCCATTCAATGAAGTTCTTTAAATACGACACCTCCACAGAACTGGCACGGCCATGCCTCAGAAGCTGGCTGGTCATCTTCATCTGCGGCTTCCTGACAGCATGCATTATAACACTGGCTCTAGGCCTCCTCACTTGGGTGGTGGCGCTGGCCTTCACGCTGCTAAAAGGTGGCGTACCGTCCCCTTTCCAGCACCTCACGATGCACGCTGCCGTGATCATCATTCTCAAGGCCGCTGCAGTCTTTGGGGCGCTGGTCGCCACGGTACTTATGCTGGAGCTGCTGCGCCGCAGCAGACAGGAGGCGCACGTGAAAGGAACACATCCCGTGATTGGAGATTACGCCCACCGCCCATTCTACAAGACCTGGCATGCGGAGCCCATCCTGCCCACCAGCCGGCCGGTCCGTCTTAGCGGATACGGCAGCGGTCCGTCAGAGGTGCAGACTGCTCTCTGGCAGCAGTTCATCGCCCAGTATGACGGACTCATTGCCACCGCTACCCATTCCCTGCTGAGTGCCGCCCACCCGCTGCAGGGGGCTGAGCAGGTAAAGCTTGCTCCCAGCGGCATCACTCTGGCGCTGGATGGCGGACTGCATGTCGGATTTGAATACAGCACGGTGCCAGAGGACTTTGTCCCTGCCGAGTCCGAACCACACCCCTACCCCACAGCTAGCTTCACCAAGACATTGGAGCTCAAAAGCACTGAGTGGCTCAATGACTACGCTTAGTCCACATACAGCAGCGCATTGGAACTGAGCAGGGCATGACAAAAGGCGGTGAGCCCGAGGAAAGCGGGGTCTGCAGGTGTTTTGGAAGGCGCACCCAGCTCCACCTCCAGCGGCGAGGGGTTCTTCTGGTAGTAGCCAGTCTGCGCCTGCACAAACTCCACGCTCTGCTGCACATCAGCTTCTGAAGGCGCGCGACCATTCACCAGCTTCCAGGCCAGGCGGACCTCGTCGGCCACATCCTTGCCAGCGTCTGCCTGCACACGCTGGGCAAACTGCTGTGCATGCACTCGCATGGTGGTGCTGTTCATGAGTAGCAGGCTTTGTGGACTGACGGTGGTAACGGCACGCGCATCGCAGCTCGGCTCCATAATCGGGGCGTCAAAAGTGGCAAACATGTCCAGCGGGCGGGAGCGGCGTACCTGCACATAGATGCTCCTGCGGAACTCCGCACCATTCAGCGGGATGACCTTGCCTGAGGGACGCCCGGCGGTATCCGTGGTGTCCACACCAATAACGACCTGGCCATCTTCCGTGAACATGACGGGCACAGGCGCGCCACCCACCTGGGGATTGAGCTTTCCGCTGACGGCCAGCAAGGCGTCGCGGAGGATCTCGGCCTCGATTCGGCGCACACTCATTCGGCTGAGGTAGGAGTTGTCAGGGTCGATCCGGTCACGCATGGCATCCCGAGTGGAGGCTTGGCGATAGGTGCGGGAGGTCATGATTTCGCGGTGAAGCTGTTTGAGACTCCAGCCGCGGGCCACGAAGTCGGAGGCCAGCCAGTCGAGCAGCTCCGGATGGGTGGGCTTGCTGCCGAGCTGGCCAAAATCCCCGGGAGTAGCGACAATGCCTTTGCCAAAGTGGTGCATCCACACGCGGTTCACCATCACGCGTGCCACCAGCGGATGCTTCCCATCCGTGAGCTCGGTGGCCAGGGCCAGCCGGCGGCCGGTGGTGGCCAGCGCAGGATTTTTCTCCGGAATCTCCACCTTGCGGAATGAGGCTAGCACCGTGAGGTCACTGGGTGGCACCTGTTCCTTGGGTTGGTCAAACTGGCCGCGATTGAAGATGTAGGTGGCAGGGACGTCGCCGGGCTTTTTGGCCAGTTCGGTGAAGGCATGCAGAAACTCCTGCTTGGGTTTGGTGGCACGCACAGCGGCAGCCTCCTCCGCCATCTTTTTCAGCGTATCGGCATGCTTGGTTTTGTAGGTGGTGTCGTAGAGGTAAAGGGATCCGGAGCTCAGCTGGTTCACACGCGGCCAGGCCTTGAGGAGCTTGGTCTGATCAGCAGTGCGCTTTTTCACCTCGGTACGGTAGGCCGTGCGCAGGGCATCACGGTCTTTTTCAGGAGCCTTGGCCAGCTCCTTTTCCAGCACTTCGGTGATGAACTCTTCAGCCTTGGCTGTGCGTGCAGCATCGAGCTTCTTGGCCTCGGCCTCGATCTTGGCAGACTCGGCGATCTCCTTCTCTGTCAGCAGCGAGACGAGGCGGCCGCCGGGGGCGCGCCACGCCTTGGTGTCAAAACCGGGCTCAAATACCGCACGCAGGCGGTAGTAATCAGCCTGCGAGATGGGATCATAGCGGTGGTCGTGGCACTGCGCACAGCCGATCGTCAGGCCGTAGAGGGAGGTGCCGACCATCTTCAGCGTATCGGCGATGTTGGCATTCTGCGTGGCGGCGTCGTTCGTTTCACCGGTGCCATTGGGAGACATGCGCAGAAAGCCAGTGGCCGCCAGCTTGTCGATGGCGTCAGCCGAGAGGTCCTTGTAAGGCTGCGGCACCATTTCATCTCCTGCCAACTGCTCACGGATGAACTGGTCAAAAGGCTTATCCTTATTCAGCGAGCTGATGACGTAATCGCGGTACTTCCAAGCCCACTGGCGCTCGATATCTTTCTCACCATAGCCCTCGCTGTCCGCATAGCCTGCGGCATCCAGCCAGTGGCGGCCCCAGCGCTCGCCATAGTGAGGAGAGGCCAGCAGGCGGTCCACGAGGCGCTGCACGCTCGCTTCAGGATCCTTGATATAGGCGGCCACAAATTCATCCACCTCCTGCGGCGTCGGCGGCAGCCCCAGCAGGTCAAAGCTGGTACGGCGGATAAAAGTGGCTGGATCCGCCTCCGGCGAGAACGAAAGCCCCATCTCCTGCAGCTTCGCAGCAATGAAGGCATCGATCCCAGGCTTCATCTTCATGCTCTGGGCACTTGAAACTTTGAACTTCAACCTTGGAACTTGTGGCTTGGAAATCGGCTGTAGCGACCACCACGCGCGCTCCTCATCCGTAAAAGCATGCTCCGGCCCCAGTTTCTCAGGTTCCGGGCGCATCGTCTTCGCCCCCTGGGCCACCCAGGCCTCCAGAATGGCGATGTCCTGATCCTTGAGCTTCGTCTTGCCTTTCGGCATCTCGCCTTTTTTGACGAGGTCGATGAGATGGCTCTCCGCCGTCTTTCCAGGCACGATGACGGGGCCGTCCTTGCCGCCTTTGAGAATGAAACGCGCCAGACGCACATCCAGCCCGCCTTTCATCTCGCCATCCTCGCCGTGGCAATGAAAGCAATGCGTCTTCAGGATGGGGCGCACGTCTTTTTCAAAAAGCACCTGTGCAGGCGCAGCCCCGGCAGAAAAAGGGGCGGCGGCCAGCAACAGGAATGCTGGGAACGTATGAGAGGCGCGTGTCATGCTGCGGAAAATACGGGGAGGCCGCGGCAGCTCTTGCATCTGCGTAGGGACAGCAGGCCGCAGTCAGGAAAAACGCGAGCGTTTTCTGTGCCAGCGCAGCGCAGGACTCCCCTGCGCCACCGCGCCAGACAGGCGGCAGCCCCAGGCTCGGAGAGGTGTTTTCACCCACTTTTTGAAACAGGAAATGGCTTGATGAGAGGACTATGATCCATGAGAGATCGAACGCATACCACCTGAGTCATTCATGCCGATCATCAGTAGCATTTACCTAACCCTATTCTGCGTTTTCTTTGCATGCGCCCTGTCCGCTGAAGCCGCCACCGTCAATGCCACGTGGAATACGGCTGCGGATGTGCCCGTGACGGCAGCCAGCTACACCGCCACGGGAAACACCGTGAACTTCACCCTGAACTTTGCCCCGCCCACGGGGACGAACCTGACGGTGGTGAACAACACGGGGCTGCCCTTCATCAATGGCTACTTCGACAACCTACCCCAGGGGCAGGCCGTGGCACTCAGCTACAATGGGCTGACATACAACTACGTGGCGCACTACTACAGCGGCACGGGCAATGACCTGGTGCTGGTCTGGGCGAACAACCGCGCCTTCGCGTGGGGCTACAATAACGACGGTGAAGTGGGAGACGGCACCACGATCAGCCGCCCCCTTCCCACTGCAGTTTCGGCCACGGGTGTGCTGGCAGGCAAAACTGTGCTGGCACTCAGCATGGGAGCCAGCCACGCACTGGCGCTGTGCTCAGACGGAACGGTGGCTTCATGGGGGGACAACACCTATGGACAACTGGGCAACAACAGCACAGCCTCAAGCCTGGTGCCGGTGGCCGTGAACAATGCCAGCGGAGTCTCCGCACTTTACGGCAAGACGGTGGTTGCCGTCTCAGCAGGGGGCGTTTTCAGCCTGGCGCTGTGCTCAGACGGCACCGTCGTCGGCTGGGGATACAACCTTATAGGGCAGCTCGGAGACACCACCCCCGCACAGCGCAATGCGCCGGTGGCCGTCAACACCGCCAGCGGAACCTCGGCATTGCATGGCAAATCCGTGGTGGCCATAGCGACGGGCCAATATCACAGCCTGGCCCTATGTTCGGACGGCACCGTGGCAGCCTGGGGATACAATGGTCCCGGCGCACTCGGAAACAACACCATCAGCACCAGTTATACGCCGGCGGCCGTCAACACCACGAACGGACTCTCCGCACTGTATGGCAAGTCCGTGGTAGCGGTGGCGGCAGGCCAATATCACAGCCTGGCCCTTTGCTCTGATGGCGTGCTGACGAGCTGGGGCAGCAATGACAGCGGTCAACTGGGCAACACAAGCTTTACGAGCCGGCAAGTGCCAGTGACGGTCAGCAGCAACTCGGCACTGAATGGCAAAACCGTCGTGTCCATCTCGGCGGGCTACAGTCACAATCTGGCGCTATGCAGTGATGGTACGGTGGCAGCCTGGGGTAATAACAGCTTCGGCCAACTGGGAGACAGCAGCATCACATCGCGCAATGCTCCCGTGGCGGTCAGCACAGCAAGCGGAATCTCGGCCCTGTATGGCAAATCCGTGACCGCTTTCGTTGCAGGGCGGATGTACAGCATGGCGCAATGCTCCGACGGCACCATGGCGGCCTGGGGGGACAATTATTATGGGGAACTCGGTGATTCCACCACCACGCAACGAATCGCTCCGACAAGATGCAGCCCGCTGGTGGCAGGCCAGCAGCTTTCCATTCTTCCCAAGAGCAGTCCCAATGCGGCTCAGTGGACTCTGGCGGCGGTAGCGGTGCCGGCCTCTCCCACCGTGGGCACCCAGGCGGCAGCAAACATCTCCGGCACCAGCGTCATCCTGAACGGCACCGTGGTGGCCGCGAACGACAGCATGGCCGTATCCTTTGAATATGGCACCACAACAGCCTACGGCAGCACGGTCACTGCCACGCCTGCGCAGGTCAGCAATGATTTGCCGGCCGCCGTAAGCGTCCCGCTCTCCGGGCTGCTGCCGGGCACAACCTACCACTACCGCGTGAATGGAGTGAACAGCGGTGGCATGCTCAGCGGCGATGACCTGACCTTCACGACTCTCAACAACAATGCAAACCTGGCCAGCCTGGTTCCTAGCGCGGGCACAATGTCCCCCGCTTTTGATTCAGGAACACTGAGCTATACGATAAATGTCCCCTACCTCACCACCTCCATCACCGTCACGCCGACGCTGGCGGACGTGAATGCACAGGTCCAAGTCAATGGGGTGGTGGCAAGCTCCGGCAGCGCCAGCTCCAACATCAGTCTTGCCGAAGGCAGCAACTCCATCATCCTCGTCGTCACCGCTCAAGATGGCATAACGCAGCAGACCTACTCACTGAACGTGGTACGTGCAGCAGGCCCCATGCTTTCCAGCCTGACGCTGAGCAGCGGCGCGCTGAGTCCCGCTTTTGCAAGCACCACGACAGCCTACTCGGCGATGATTCCGGGCGAGACCAGCTCATTGACGATCACTCCAGCATGGGGCGACAGTGGTGCCACCACGACGATCAACGGCCAAAACATCTCATCCGGCAATCCCAGCAGCCCGTTTACGGTCACTTTCGGGAATAGTACGACGATCACCATCACCATCACGGCCCCCGACGGCATCAGCACCCGCACCTATGTCATTGCAGTCCAGTGCCAGCTGAATGCAGCTTATGCATCTGGCAGTGACGTGCCGTTCACGAGCAACGGCTTTACCGCCACGGGCGGGATCGTGGACTTTGCGCTCAACTATGCACCAACGCCAGGCACCGCCCTGATGGTGGTGAACAACACCGGGCTTAGCTTTATCAGCGGCACGTTTGCCAATCTGGCCCAGGGACAGCTCGTGGGGCTGACCTACAATGGCATCACGTACAACTTTGCAGCGAACTATTACGGCGGCACAGGCAATGACCTGGTGCTTGTTTGGGCAAACAGGCGCGCTTTCAGCTGGGGCAGCAACAGCAGCGGACAGCTGGGCGACGCCACCACCACACAGCGCAACGTGCCGGTGGCTGTGTCTGCCTCCGGGGTGCTCGCGGGCAAGGTCATCGTAGCCATCGCAGAGGGCGGATCTCATACCCTGGCGCTATGTGCTGACGGCACCCTGGCGGCCTGGGGCAACAACGGCTCCGGGCAACTCGGAGACAGCACCTTTACACAACGCACTACTCCTGTGCTGGTGAACAAGACCAACGGGCTGTCCGCTTTGTATGGGAAGCAGGTGGTTGCCATCTCGGCCGGCTTTAACCACAGCCTGGCCCTTTGCTCGGACGGCACCGTGGCTGCATGGGGTGACGGGAGCCAGGGTCAGCTGGGCAACGGCAGCACCAGCAGCAGCAGCGTGCCGCGGCTGGTCGTGGCCAGTTCCGCGCTGTATGGCAAGACGGTCGTGGCAGTGGCGGCGGGCCTGGCACATAGCCTCGCTCTTTGTTCGGACGGCACTGTGGCAAGCTGGGGGTTCAATGTGTATGGACAGCTCGGCAACGCTACCACCACAAACAGCTCTTCTCCGACGGCTGTAAACACCGCGAATCGTATCTCTCAGCTTTATGCCAAGACTGTGGTGGCCATAGCCGCAGGAGGCCTCCACAGCCTGGCTCTCTGCTCCAACGGCACTTTGGTGGCATGGGGCTTGAACTCATCCGGCCAGATCGGCGACAACAGCACAACGAACCGTCTGGTGCCGGTGGCGGTAAACACAGCCAGCGGCACCTCAGCCCTGGCGGGCAAAACCATAGCGCTGCTGGCTGGCGGCACCCAGCACAGCTTGGCGCTATGCACTGACGGAAGCCTCACAGCTTGGGGAAATAACGCCTCGGGGCAAATCGGTGACAACAGCACCACCAGCCGCCTTGTGCCCACAACGGTAAACACGGACAACGGGATTTCAGCCTTGGCTGGAAAAACCGTGACATCCATCGTGGCAGGTTCAGCTCACAATCTGGCTCAGACTGCCGACGGCTCGCTGGCAGGCTGGGGGGCAAATAGCAACGGACAGATAGGCGACAACACCACGAGCAATGATCTGGTGCCGGTGGCGGTGAACCGCAGCGGACTCGTTGCAGACGAAGTTTTTGCCGGAGTCTCCGGAGGCAGCTCTGGCACGCACTCACTGGCTCTGGCTGCAGGGCCGCCAATGCCAGACGTCATCAGCTTGGCAGCCACTTCCGTCACCGCTGGCAGCGTGACTCTCAACGGCACGGTAAACGCAAACAATAATAGTACAACGGCCGCCTTCGAATACGGAACAACCACCGCCTATGGCATCACAGTGCCCGCAACGCCAGCCACTGTGACAGGCGTGAGCACTACAGCGGTGAGCGTGGTGGTGACGGGTCTCGCACCCGGCACAACGTATCACTTCCGCAGCACGGGCGTGAATGCGGCGGGCAGCAGCACCAGCGGGGACCTGAGCTTTACCACTCTGAGCAACAATGCTGACCTGGCAAACCTCACTCTGGACAGCGTCCTGGTGAATCCCTTTTTTGCCAGCGGGACCACCTCCTACCTCGGAAACGTGACCAGCACCACAAACTCAACCACCGTGACAGCCACTGTGACCGAGAGCCATGCCACGGTCACCGTCAACGGTGTAGCGGTGGCCTCCGGCAGCGCCAGCAGTCCCATCCCCCTGAATTTTGGCGACACCGCCATCACCACCGTGGTCACCGCCCAAGATGGCAGCACGACAAAGACGTATGTGGTCACCGTGACTCGACCGACGATCCTCCAAGACTGGCGGCAGACCTACTTTGGCACCGCCGCAAGCACCGGAACCACCGCTGACCCCTCGGATTTCGACAACGACGGCATCCCCAACCTCATCGAGTGGGCCTGCCACCTTGATCCGACAGCACGGAACACGCTGCCTGTCACGACAGTGAGCAACGGGACAAACTTTGAGTACACATACACGCGCAGCACAGCTGCCGTGACCGCAGGCGCGTCATTCACCGTGGAATGGAGCGACTCTCTGGCGTCGGGAAGCTGGAGCAGCGCCGGAGTGACGCAAACGGTGCTGAGCGATGATGGCACCACGCAGCAGGTGAAAGCGGTGATTCCGGTCAATGCGGCCAGTGCAAAGTTTGCACGACTTTCGGTTGTAGCACCGTGAGGAGTCCAGCCTTTCCCCTGCCCCGTCGCTCTCCCGGCTTCCTTATACCACGCACAGCTGAAAACAGGTCTCATGGGTGAAAGCCAGCTTTCCATGCGGCCAGCCTGCGCTCTGGCGGAGTGGGATCGTCCCGATCCCACACGCTCCCGCATCGCCCAGTGCCCTCGCATATCCTCGAACCCGCTGCAGGTGGGGGATCAAGATGATCCCCTTTCGTCGGCTCGTGCCTCCGCTTTCAGCCCCGTTTTCATCGCATCATGGTATTGAGACGCTTCTCGCATGCGCCCCCCCATAAAGCAAATCGGCTGGCAGATCTGCCAGCCGACGCATTTGGAGCTATGGATCCCGCATGGGGCCGGGATTACTTGTTGGCGTCGCCGCCGCTGGCCACCGCCACGTCCGCCTCTTCGGCAGGCAGGAAGGCCTTGAAGCGGTTTTTGTCGATGGCCTTCATGTACGCCTCCATCGGCGTCACGTAGCCGTCGCGCAGCTTCTGCCAGATGGCTTCGTCCATGAACTGCATGCCCTGCGCCTTGCCGCCGATGATGACGTCATACAGCTTCTGCGTGGCACCTTCACGGATGATCGCGCCCACGGCGGGGTTGGACACCATGATCTCATTCACCGCCGCACGGCCTTTGCCGTCGGACTTCTTCATAAGGAGCTGGGCCACCACGCCTTTCAGAGAGGCGGCGAGCATCGTGCGCACCTGGCTCTGCTGGTCGGAGGGGAACACGTCAATGATACGGTCAACGGTTTTGCGCGCGTTGTTCGTGTGCAGGGTGCCGAAGACGAGCAGGCCCGTCTCGGCGGCGGTCAGCGCCAGCGAGATCGTTTCCAGGTCGCGCATTTCCCCCACCAGCACGATGTCCGCGTCCTCTCGCAGCGCGGCGCGCAGGCCGTCGGCGAAAGAGGGCGTCTGGATGGGCACCTCGCGCTGGGTGATGATGCTCTTCTTGTTCCGGTGCACGAATTCGATGGGTTCCTCGATCGTGATGATGTGGCGGCGGAAGTTGGTGTTGATGTAGTCCAGCAGCGCGGCCAGCGTGGTGGATTTACCGGAACCCGTGGGGCCCGTCACAAGTACGAGGCCGCTGCGCATGTGGCCAAACTCCTTCACCACCGGCGGGATGCCCAGCTGCTCCAGCGAGGCGATCTTGGTGGGGATGATACGGAAGACGGCGCCATAGCCATGCTGCTGCTTGAGGTAGTTGCAGCGGAAACGGCTGTTTTCATCCATCTCGTAGGCAAAGTCGAGGTCGCCCTTCTCCTTGTAGCGCTCCCAGGCGCGGGGCTCGCAGATTTCCCGCATCATGGTCTCCAGCAGGCGGTCGTCCAGGATCTGGTCGGAGATAGGCTTGATGCTGCCGTGCACGCGCACCTTGGGCGGCTGCTTCTGGCTGAGGTGAAGGTCGGAGCCGCCCAGTTCGATGAGCTTCTGGAAATATTGGTCAATGATTGGCATGAGACTGTGTCAGTGGTCGGTTTGGCGTGGGGTGGGCTCAGGATTCAAAGTATTTCTTCATCATCACTTTGTCCTCAGCGCGGAATTCGCACTCCTCACGGCTGATCTGGCCTGTGGCGTAGAGATT
Organism: Prosthecobacter vanneervenii; assembly: GCF_014203095.1. Classification (NCBI taxonomy): domain Bacteria; kingdom Pseudomonadati; phylum Verrucomicrobiota; class Verrucomicrobiia; order Verrucomicrobiales; family Verrucomicrobiaceae; genus Prosthecobacter; species Prosthecobacter vanneervenii. The sequence goes on from NZ_JACHIG010000002.1 coordinate 16,608, forward strand.
GCGCAGGGCGTCGTCCATCGTCACCATGCCCACGCCTTTGCCGGTCTGCATCACGCCTCCCAGCATGTAGGTCTTGCCTTCGCGGATGCAGTTGCCCACAGCAGGCGTGTTCACCAGCACCTCCAGCGCCATCACGCGGCCGTTGCCGTCGATCTTGGGCACCAGCTGCTGGGAGAGAATGCCACGCAGGGATTCAGACACCATGATTCGGATCTGATCGCGCTGGTCGATGGGGAACACGTCCAGCACACGGTCCAGGGTGCGGGCGGCGCTGCCAGTGTGCAGCGTGCCGAGCACAAGATGGCCCGTTTCTGCAGCGGTGATCGCCAGGGAGATCGTCTCAAGGTCGCGCATTTCACCCACCATGATCACGTCCGGGTCTTCACGCAGCGCACCGCGCAGAGCGGCGGCAAACGAGGCCGTGTGGGTGTGCACCTCGCGCTGGTTCACGTGGCAGCCCTTGGGCTCGATGATGTATTCGATCGGGTCTTCCAGCGTGATGATGTGGTCCTCGCGCTCTTCATTGATGGAGTCCACCAGCGCGGCCAGGGTGGTGGATTTGCCGCAGCCCACGGGGCCCGTCACCAGGATGAGGCCGTTGTGGAAACGGGTCAGCGTCTTGGCGGTGGGCGGCAGGCCCAGCTCCTCCACCGACTTAATCTGCGTCTTGATCACACGAAACACCATGTCAATCCCCAGACGCTGCTGCACCACGGAGGCACGGAAGCGGCCGTAGTTGGGTGAATACGCAAAGTCCACGTCCCCGCGGGATTCCAGCTGCTTGATCTGCGCCTCTCCCAGGAAGCCATAGGCCAGCCGACGTGCGTCCTCAGGCGTCAGCAGAGCGGCATTGTCCCAGATGGGCTGCAGATTGCCGTAGCGGCGCCAGACAGGCTGTGCGCCCGTGGCCAGATGCAGGTCGGATGCATCGTACTCCATGCAAAAGCGCAGGTAGTCATCCACGGAGCCTAAAACGGGAAGAAGATCTTGAGGAGGGGGTGGGTTGGTATCAGACATGTAGGGTGATGAAAGGGGCTAGACTGCTCCGGGCTCGGAGTCGTTCGGAGAAACTTTAGAACGCAGATAAGTTTCAAACCATTGGGTTCCGTAGTTTAAAACAGAACGCCGGGCAAAAGCGATGGCTGGACCAAGCAGCAGCGCCATCAGGCCGCTGCCTTTGGCTCCAGAGAGAAAATTCTCAGACCGGCCGCCAGCTCTGCCAGATGCGGAGGGCATGACGAGCTTGATCAGCGCCATCCCGGCGATGACTGCACCGCCGATCCACAGCGCGCGGTGCTTCTCGACACTGCGGGTCAAGAGCGCCTTCGGGCTCCACTCTTCGGCCGCCAGGGAGGCATGATGCGCCAGGGACGCACGTGCGTCCTCCAGATCTCGCAGGACCTGCTGCTTGGGGGTCAGTTGTTCTTGTTGCGGGCGAGCCATTCGCGATCCCGGCGGAATTGGTTGAAGGATTCCTCAAAAAGCTGCATGCCTCGCAGCCGGTTTTTGAGTCCGGCCAGCAGCAGCAGGCCCAGAAAGAGGTGAATGCCAGCGCCACCCAGCGCCACGCGGGTCCAGTGCCAGCCGTAGGCTTCCGCAATCATCCACACCAGCGCTGGCGCAGCCAGCATCCAGCCGATGATGAAAGCCGTGAGCGACATCATAAACATGCCGGTAAGTCCGGAAACGCGGCCTGCGGCCTCCTGCCCTTCGATGTGGAGCAGCCTGCCACGTGCCTCGATGTACAGCGCCACAGCGCGCAGCAGTCCTGCTGCGCTGGCGCGTTCCTCGGGAGCGGGGGGCGAGCCTGAGTTCATGAATTAGACTTAGGGACTCAGATGGAGCTTCAGCGTCGCAAAATAGCCCCGACAACAAAGCCAATGCCAAAGGCCGTCAGCAGAGCCTGCAGCGGCTTTTCACGGGCAAACTTCTCCGCCTCGGCGCGCAGGTCATCGTAGCGCACACGGGCTTGGTTCAGCGTCTGGTCGGCGATCTCTTCGGCGCGGTCACGAATGTCAGTGGCACGCTGCTCAGCAGTAGTGCGGAACTGCTGTGCGCGGGTTTCGGCGGCGGAGCGGAATTCGGTCACCTTCTGCGCGGCGGCGGCACGCAGCTCTTCGGCGGCCTTCATCGCGCTGGCCTTCGCGGCCTGAAAGGGATCATGAGGCACGGCGCTGCCAAAGGGCGAATCTGCGGTGGGGTTCTCAGTCATGGGGGGGGCGGACAGTAAAGGGTTTATGCAGGAGCTTTCACTCACGGGAAGTTTCCGCTCAGCGCCGAAGAATAAAGACTCCCGCGCCTCTTGGCGAGAGGAAAAAAGCATGCCTGCGCTTAATCTTGCCCCGGCATGCAGCCCGCAGGCTGCGGCCGCCTAAAGCACCATTCATGCACCAGGCGCATCACCCCTCGCGCCCCCCAGCTTGCCGAGGAGCAAAAGCGCAGTTGCGCACGCAGGATCAACACGTTTAGGCGCTGCGGCCGTTTCTGCCGCGCAGAAGCGTGCTCTTCCGTGCGTGGGCGGTGACCACAGGAGCCTTGCGGCGTGCCAGCAACGCCGTGAGCTGCAGCGAGGCGTTTTGCTGCTTGGCCAGCGCCAGCTCGGACTTCACGGCAGCCAGCTCAGTTTCCAGAGCCTGAATGCGCAGCGTCTCCATCGCTGGCAGCGCGGGCAGCGCAGGCTTGGGCACGGACGGCGGTGGGGGCGGCGGAACTGCCACCGGTTTGACCGCCAGCGCAGCCTCTAGTTCGGAGATCTTGATTTTGGCGGCAGCCAGTTCGGCGGCCTTGGCATCAGAGTTGGTCAGCACTTGCTGGCAGGCCTTGTCCAGCTCCTTCAGAGCATGTGCGCCGTTCATCTCCGTCTGCACCAACTGGGTGGAAAGCTCAGCACGCAGCGCATCAAACTGCCGCTGCATCTTCGCACGCCAGGACTTCGAGTCATGGTGCGCTCCCGTCACCTCCATCTCCTGGATCGCCAACTGCTTGTTCATCTTCACCCCCTCGGCGCTCAGGCGGCGGTTGGAGCGGTAGAGCGCCAGCATCCGTCCCAGGGACAGCAGAAACATGATGGAGACAATGCTGAGGCCGATGATCATGGCCATGACGTCCTGACTCAATTCTTTGTTCATTAGCGTGGGTTGTGCAGCAAATCTTGTTCCAAATCAATCAGGCTTGCGGTCCTTCGCTTTCGCAGACTTTCAAGACCTCGGCGGCTGGGTTCAGGGCATGTTCAGGGCTCAGGAAATGTTCAGCGCAGGCACCGGCAGCACGGGCTTCTCATCGGCGTCCACGCCGCGTGTCACCACCGTGCCCGAAGGCAGCGGCGGGGAGGAGAGCGCCACGGGCCGGACGGGCTTGCTCATCGACTCGGTGCGTTTCTGGATTTCCTGATAGCGCGCCTCGGATTCCTCCAGACGCTTGGAAAATTCCGCGCGGAAGGCGTCAAACATGCGCTGCACCTCGCCTCGCCATGCATTCGAATCCGACTTCACGGAGAGAATCTCCTGGTGCTGAAAGAGCACCTGCTGCTCCATCTTTTCGGCGCTGATCCGCAGGCGCTCATTCTTGCGCAGCAGAAAAACAATCCGAATCATCGAAAGGAGAAGCAAGCCTCCCACGATCGTTAAACTCAACTTCAGAGTCGGCACATCCAGGGCGATTTGGGATAGATCCATGGCGGCGCACGAGAGCACGAACCGTTCCACAAAGCAACGCGCTATCCTTATTTTTACCCACGCAGAGGCTTAGCCTGATAATCAGCTTTGCAGAAGGAAATCCTAAATCTCCAGGCCCACATGGCGCGCAGAGAAATATTCGAACCCAAAATGCTCCAGACGGGCGGGCTTCCTACTTCGCCTCCGCCTTCTTAGCAGCCCCTTTTTTACGCGCACCCTTCGCATTCACATCGGGCCTCTTCCAGGAGCCCAGCGGCAGCACCTGCGCACGCGCAGCCCAGGCATCCCAGGCGGCGGCCATGCTACGCACGCGATCCGGTTCCTCAGAGGCCAGATCGTGCTGCTCAGCGCGGTCTTTGGAGATGTCGTACAGCTCCCACGGCTGGTCCTCCTTGGCCACCAGCTTCCACGGGCCCATGCGGTGCGCGCGGTTGCCCTCATGCTCCCAGAAAATCGACCGCGTGTCATCATGGGCGCTCTTTTGCAGCACGGGCATCAGGCTCACGCCTTCCAGCGGCTGAATGCTCCGCCCTTCCACCTCGGCAGGATACTTCGCGCCCGCCACATCCACACACGTGGCCATGATGTCGATCAGGTGCCCCGGCTGGCTCTCAATCCTCCCACGCTGCGCCTCCGGCAGCCCTGCGGGCCAATACGCGATCAGCGGCGTGGAGATTCCCCCCTCATGCACAAAGTGCTTGTACTCCCGGTGTGGCGTGTTGGACACATTGGCCCACGCTTCGCCATAGGCGATGTAGTCGTTCGGCCCTCCTGGCGTGATACCCTGCCCTTGCCGCACCGGCTGCCCGTCCCGCGTCTGCTTGGGGATCACATCCAGCCGGATCGCGTCCTGCGCGATGACAGGAAAGGTCTGTGTATTGAATTTCGGTGGCGTGGCCTGCCGTCCGATCGGCTCCTGGCAGCCGCCATTGTCCTGCAGGAAAAAGATCAGCGTATTGTCCAGCTGCCCGTGCTTCTCCAGCTCCGCCAGCACACGACCGATGCCCTGGTCCATGCGGTCAATCATCGCCGCAAAGACCTCCATGCACCGCGTCTCCCAGGCGCGGTCCTTCACCTGCGACCAGTCTCCCTTCGTGGGCGAGAGCCCCGCATCCGCCGCCACCAGCCCCGCCTTCTTCAGGCGCAGCAGGCGCGCCTGCCGCACGGACTCGTAGCCCGCATCATACCTGCCATGGTATTTTTTCACATCTTCTGGTAGCGCGTGCATGGGCCAGTGGGCGGCGGTGTAGGCCATGTACATGAAGAAAGGCTGCTGCGCGTGGTCCCGCGCATGCTCGCCGATGTAGCGCACCGCGTGGTCGCTGATGGCATCCGTATAATAATACTGCTTCGGCTGGTATTCCGCGTCGGCAAAGGGGGAGATCATGGCGTCATCCCGCGTCAGGGTGCCGGGATCATAAAAACTGCCCGCGCCGGTGATGGTGCCGTAAAAGCGGTCAAAGCCCCGGTGCAGCGGCCAGTTGTGCTTCGGCCCCTCGGGCACGGCATGCTTCGTCACATGCCACTTGCCCACGCCGTAGGTGCGGTAGCCGGCGGGCCGCAGCACCTCGGCGATCGTCCGGCTGCGCGCGCTCAGGTCTCCGCGATACCCCTCCTGCCCGCGGTCCTCCATCATGTGCCCGATCCCCGCCTGATGCGGGTACAGCCCCGTGAGCAGCGAGGCCCGCGTGGGGCAGCAGCGTCCCGTATTATAAAACTGGCTCAGCCTCACCCCGCCCTTCGCCAGCCGGTCCAGATTCGGCGTCTCGATCTCTCCGCCATAGCAGCCGATGTCCGAGAATCCCATGTCATCCGACATGATGAGAATGATGTTGGGCTGGGCGGCGGAGAGGGTGGACGCTGTCAGTGCGAAAGAGGTGAGCAGAATGTGGAAGCGGCTGGGCATGGCTGGGAAAAGGGAACGAAGGGCAGGCGCGGTTCTCACGCGGAACTGCGTGCAGAATCAACCAACGCCTATCGAAAAACGTCAGGACGTGCTCTATAGCACGCTCTCCCACCTTTCATGCCCGCCTCCACTGAGTTCCCCATCTGGAAAATCCACGCTGACATTCTGCGCACGTTGCATGGCAACGGCAACCGACTGGTGCTGGTGGCACCCGCGGGCTCTGGCAAGACGACGCAGATGCTACTGGATGCGGGCGTGGCCGGAGAAAAAATGATCGTGGCGCTGCAGGATGATCGTGCGCTGCAGAAGGTGGGCGCGGTGGTCTTCGATGACTTTCATGAGCGCAATCTGCTCAGCGATGTGACCCTCGCTTTGGTGAAGCATCTACAGCAGAGCCAGCGACTTGAAGATGCTGGTGATGTCTGCCGCACTGAATGCGGAGCCAGTGGCGGCGTATTTAAACACATACCCCATTCTCATTTCCGAAGGGCTGAGCTTTCCTTTGGAGGTGGGCTACCTGCCGCTGCCGGATCAGCGCCCTTTCACCGTGCAGGCGGCGGAGATAGTTAAATCAGTAAAAGATCCGTTTAGTAAAACAAGTTATTTATCGGTCACTTCGTTTTATAGATATGCGGGTCCGAATTTGACGCACCATTTTGAGTTGATCCCTCCAGTTGGGAATATTTGAAAACTGCGATACAAGCTTTTCTAAAAGCTCTATGCTTTTGTTTAGATATTCTCGCGCTTCTTTTAAACGCTTCCTTTTGATAAGAAGAGACCCAACCCTTGCGCTGGTTGATGCATATCCTTGCTGATAATCTATATTTTCTGGGTCGAATTCCAACAAAATTTGGCTGATGCTTAAATCCTCCTTATACGAACGATAAGCCTGCTCAAGATCTCCTTTGGCAGAAAAGATGCCAGCGACCTGATGGTGTGATGACGCCAATCCCTCCTGCCATGCCACATTCGTTGGGTCAAGTTTGACTAGATTGAGGGAGATAGTTAGGGATTTCTCGGCAGCATCATGAGCCTTGTCCAGTTCCGACTGAGATTTGAAAATAGAACCCAACTTAGAATAAGAGACCCCTACGCAATGTTGCCAATCTGCGTTTAAAGGATCTAGCCTAACACACTTTTCGCCAATAATCAAAGCCTCTGTGAACGCCTGCTTTGCCAAATTCAACTTGCTCTGTGATTGAAGAATGCCTCCGAGGTGAAGGTAGATTGAGGCGAGATGCACTTGAAACCTAATGTCATCTGGAAACTCGGCCGCGAGTTTTTTTGACAAAGTGAGTCCATTATTCGCGTATATGAAGGCGGAATCGAAATCACCCTTTTTCTTGAGGACAGCGCTTATTTTTTCATATGCCGTGCTCAGCCGATGCGTCCACATTCTTTCCATGGGGGAGTCGTTAACCAACTCTTGGTAGGTAGACAAGCACTCTTCATAAGCAGTAATTGCTTCATCAAATTTTCCTAGATTTTGGGAGATATCACCATTCAAGCACAGTGCTAAACCAACGATCGACTTGCGCGATGCAGTCCTTGCCAAGCCAAGCGCTTGGCTGGCGAGAGTGAGAATCTGGGAACTTTCCCCCCGGCTGTTTCTTACAAAACCGATGCTGATTAAACTCATTGCTTGTGCAGCGCCCGAAAGCATCTTTGCATTTTCCAACTCCTGGAGTGCCGCTGCAAGAGCCAGTCGGTCTTCAGGATGAGCCGTGTCAACGAAATCTTGATCCAACTTTTCAAGATCTTCTTCGACAGATACTGCGCCGGAGCAAAGCTGGTGATAGATCCACTCAATACGTGCCTGAGCCAAAGGCTTACTTGCAAAGCACTCTGCGGCTTTCGCGGACCACATTCCGAAATGCTTTTTCTTGTAAAGAAATAGATGCTCACGCAAAAGGAGGCGGCTCTTTTCATGCACATTTACGGCCATTTCTCCACGAGCTCGAAAACTCTCAATGAGAGATAAACACTTTAAGTCTTCTACAATAGAAATTCCTTCCTCGATTGGAATATCTAGTATCTTTGCAAGAATACAGCCGTCGAACCAGTGGGGAATGGAAGCCGCTTCCAATGCATTTTTCAGTCTTAATTTATCTTGCTCAGACCTGTTAGGGAATGCCAGATCAACCGCTGCAAAACATAATTGGATAGGATCTCCACCAGCAGACTGAAGGATGCGTAAGGCGAGATGAAGATCCATAATTAATTGTTTAAGGATTTGGGTCCAAGTAAATTCCAAAGCAAACTCGCTCTTCCATTAGCGAGGGAATGAAGTTGTTGGATAAATTCCTCATTCACATCTGGGCGGTATTTTTTTGCGCATGTTATCCAGTCTTCGCAACTTGGGGCCTCGAGTTTAGTAAACTGAGCCTGCCCCGCCCATGAGGCCGCCCGATTATCTGGGACGCGCTGCCCAGCAACCACAACTCGCAACCAATCGGCACGTGGCGTGGCGACCAAAAGCAACTTCTCAACCCAGTCGGAAAACTCTCGAGCTTGCGAGTCATCATATGTGTCAACTATAAGCAAAGTTGGAGTCGCTCTTTTTTGAAGATAGACAAAAAGCCGTCGCAATCTATCTACTACTTTGCCGTTCCCCATCACCTCTTCCATTTCTCCGGCTCCAATTAGATGTTGTGCAAAGCTGCTCAGCTCTTCATCCAACCCCGTTCCTCCTTTTAAATCTAGTCTTCCACAAGCTAGCCATGAGCATGCCAAGCCTAGGCCTAGCATATGTTGGGTCATGCTGGTTTTGCCAAGCTCGCTACCGCCACGAACCAGCAGTACTCGATGCTTTGCGGAACGCGTTAGCAAGTCCGCAAACGCGTCGCGAACATGCAGTGCGTCTGCAAAAGGCCACGTGATATCAGGAGTGTTTTCCAACCAATATTGATTATTAGGATGAGGTGTCACTTTGGGGCACCCCAGCCATTCAAGCAAATGGTCTACTTCATCGGGCTTCTGGGCGTTGTATCGATGGTAACCTTCAATCTCATTGGGTATTGTGATAGATCCAGACGTTTCGATAACAACAATCCGAAATTTATTAGTGACCCAACCCACATTGTAGAGCTGTTGGAATATTAAATGTGCTTCACAAGCCGCGCCGAGTCCAACTCCGTCAACCTCTTTCCCTTCAAAACAACGGAACCATCCTGAGGACGCAATAATAAGAACCTGGTCGGCATCTTTAACCTGCTGTGCACACCATTTTGGCCAACCCATATCTGGCCCTCCTCTATTTGAACAGAAATAGAGCTGATCAACGACCACATTGACGCCTGCGTCTCGCAAATAGACGGCAAATTCAAGAACGCACTTTTTGTGTTCCTCGTTTTCGTGTCGGTAGGTTAAAAATACCATCGTTATTAAAAATAATTCCAGTGCAATATGCGAATCAATCAAAATTCTTAATTGTAGCCCAATATTTCGTCAAGATTTCTGCGAATAATGATAGAATTTGAGGACCGAATGTAGTTTTGGTAAATAGCTGAAGCCTCACACCCGGATCACGATCTTGCCAAAATGCCTGCCGCTTTCGATGTGCTGGAAGGCGGCAGGCGCATCGGCAAACTCAAACACGGAGTCGATCACCGGCTTCAGCTTCACGCGCTCCATCTCCGCCAGCATCTCGGCAAACATCTCGCGGGAGCCCACGTAGATGCCGTCCAGGCGGATGCCCTTGCGCAGGATCTGCACGGTCTGGATCTCGCCGCTGGTGCCTGTGAGCACGCCGATCAGCGCGATGTGCCCGCCGAAGCGCGTGGCCTTGAGCGAGCGGTTTAGCGTCTCAGGCCCGCCGATCTCGATCACCTTGTCCACTCCCAGCCCGCCGGTTTGTGCCAGCGCCCAATTGTCCCAGTCCGGATCGGTCTTGTAGTTGTGCACGGCATCAGCCCCCATCTCCAGCAGGCGCTGACCCTTCTCATCACTGCTAGTGGTGGCCAGCAGGCGGGCACCGGCCAGCTTGGCAAACTGCAGCGCAAAGATGGAGACGCCGCCCGTGCCCTGAATGAACACCGTCTCTCCCGCCTTCAGGCCGCCACGGCAGTGCAGCGCGTCCCAGGCAGTCACGGCCGCACAGGGCAGCGTGGCCGCCTCCTCGACGGAAAGGTAGTCTGGAATGCGCAGCAGGCTTTTCTCAGAGATCACCGCCAGCTCTCGCAGCAGGCCATCCACCGCGCCACCCATTGCCTGAGAGGCATGCACTTGGCTAAAACCGCCCTCCAGCCAGGTGGGCATAAAGGGGCACACCACCCGGTCTCCAGGCTGAAAGGCCGTCACGCCGGCCCCCACCGCCACCACCTCCCCTGCACCGTCAGAGCACGGCACGCGCGGGATCGGCCCCGTGACGCCTCGGATGCCCATCACATTCATGTAGTCGCGGTAGTTCAGGCAGGTGGCCCTCACACGCACCAGCACCTCGCCGGGTCCTGGGGTGGGGTCTGGCAGGGTCACTGCCTGCAAGGAGCTCAGGCCTTCGGTGCCGGTGATTTGGTAGGCTTTCATGGTGTTGGAAATACCCGGACGCTACCGGGACAACTTGCCCTCACAAGGAGGAACTGCAGCCCGCCTTCCCGGGTGCAGCCCAGTCTGTCCTTGGAGAGGAAAAAGAGTTCTCAACAAGCGCTGTGAACAAACTGCCAGCAACTCACCCCCGAAATCTCACCCAGGCGGAAAGGCGAATCCAAATTGTCAAAAATGAAATGATTTAAATCGCAAAGAAAAAGCTTGTACCTGCTTCTGAGACGCAGTCTCCCCGCAAATGGGGTCTGTATCGGGCCCGACACAGACCCTATCGGCTCACAGCTCGCCTTTTTTGCACCTGCCCTGAAAAGCTTACACCCGCGATTAACGCGTAACCAAGTCCTCAAGGACCCATTTAAATAATTGAATTCCAACAACTTAAAAAGTTGTTAACCATGGCAATCCTCCTTTGCCTACTGCTTGCCGCCTACCTAGGCTTATGGCTCAGAGTGTGTCGAGAATGTTTCAATCGAATGAATTCGAATTAAGTTCCTCGGTTCAACCACAAAGGTTCCACACATCAAATCTCCTCACATTAATGCCACCATGCACTAGGGATGATTTTCTATCCTCTGATCGATTGAGACACAGCTTTGAGAACGGCACAGGCATTGTGAACAACCTGTCAAAAAGTGCGTTTTACGCAGGTAGCCAGTGCGAACAAGCCTCCCTTCCCCAGGAGAAGCAATCCCCACACTCTTCCTCAGGGATGCGTCGCAGCGCTTTCCAGCCAAAACACGGCTTTATTCACAGCCCCGAGGGCTCCAGCACCCGGCACCTCACCGTGCCTCGGCGGCCAGTTTTTCGATCCATTTGCCCAGCTCCGGCGGGCGAAAGGCCTCCATGCGGTCCAGGAGGATGGCAGGGTCCCTCTCCACCAGCACGCACGCAGCGTGCTCGGGCTTGAGAAAGCCACTGCGGCTCATATGGGAAATGAAATCCACCAGCCCGTCAAAGAACCCGCCCACGTTCAGCAGGCCCACGGGCTTGTCATGAAAGGAAAGCTGCAGCCAGGTCAGCGTCTCAAACAGCTCGTCCAGCGTCCCAAAGCCTCCCGGCAGGGCGATGAAGCCATCGCTCAGGTCCACCATCATCTGCTTGCGCTCGTGCATGCTGCGCACCACGTGCAGCTGCGTCACGCCGCCGTGGCCCAGTTCTTTTTCCATGAGCGACTGCGGGATCACCCCGATGACCTCTCCCTTTTCCGAGAGCGCTCCGTCCGCCACCGCCCCCATCAGCCCCACATTTCCTCCACCGTACACCAGCCCACGGCCGCTTCGCGCCAGAAAAGCGCCCGCCTCATGCGCGGCGGCGCGATGCGCAGCATCGCTGCCGGAAGAGGAGCCACAATAAACACAGATTCGGCGCAGGCGGGACATGCCCTGCATCATGAATGCATTCCGGCAGTGTGCAAAGTCTTGCGCAGCGGCGTACTCTTTCCGTATTTTGCACATCACTGCCGCATCCTGTCATGAACACCACACGCCGCTCCTTTCTCGCCACCTCTGCAGCTCTCACTGGCTGCCAGCTTCTTCCAGGACATCGCGGAGGGGATTGGATCGACGCTCACGTCCATGTGTGGACGCCGGACGTCCAGAAGTACCCGCTGGCACGTGGTTTTGCCGTCAGCGACATGCAACCGCCCTCCTTCACGCCGGAGCAGCTCTTTGCCCACTGCAGGCCAGAGGGCGTGCGCCGCATCGTGCTCATCCAGATGAGCTACTACCAGACAGACAACTCCTACATGCTGGACATGATGCGCACCCACCCGGGCGTCTTCAGCGGCGTGGCCATCGTGGATGAAAAGGCGGAAGGCGTGGCCGAGACCATGCGCAGCCTGGTGCGCCAGGGCGTGCGCGGCTTCCGCATCCATGCCGGCAGCTCCAGGAACCTCTCCGACTGGCTCGGCTCTCCCGGCATGGCCACCCTGTGGAAGACCGCCGCCGAACTGAAGGTGAACGTCTGCCCGCTCATCAATCCTGACACCCTGCCGCTCATTGACAAAATGTGCGAGTGGTATCCCGACACCAGCGTGGTGGTGGACCACTTTGCCCGCTTGGGCATGGCCGGACCACCCAAGGCCGAAGACCTGCGCAACCTCCTTCGTCTGGCACGCCATGCCAAGACTCACGTCAAGGCCTCCGCCTTCTATGCCCTGGGCTCCAAAAAGCCCCCCTATCTCGATCTAGCCCCGCTCGTCCGCCAGGTGCGCGATGCCTTCGGCCCTCAGCGCGTCATGTGGGCCAGCGACTGCCCCTTCCAGGTGGACCACGGCCACAACTACCACAACTCCATCGCTCTTATCCGCGATCGCCTCGACTTCCTCTCCGAGCAGGACAAGACCTGGATGCTCCGCGGCACGGCCGAAAAGGTGTTCTTCTCCGCAGCAGCGGTGTGAGCCCTTTCAATCCTTCTCTTCATCCTCCTCTTATACCACTGGCAGTTGAAAACGAGTCTGAACAGGATCACAGACTCAGAGTCTTCCTCGGATAAAAAGCGGAATGGCTGGTCCGCTATCTTGGATCGTGGGATGGGTGTGGCGATAGCCCGTAAGTACATGAGCGTGCCGCAGGTTCTGGGGCGTGAAAGCACAGCGTCCCATTTGGAGTGTGGTCGCGCAGTGAGGAACGAACGAAGCTACCGCTTTCCGCAGGCCGGACGGCTGGCTGAGGCCGAAGAACCTTCACGACCCCGCGAAAGCGGTAGCTCCGATGCAGGCCTGCGCCTTGCATCTGCGCGACCGCACTCCAAATCCAGATGCACGCCATGCCTGCGGCGACAGAATTGCAGACCCGTTTTCAAGGACTCGTGGTATTGCTCTTCATCCGTTGGATTGGAGCCGGGGTTTCACGCCACCCTCTTTCAGGGAGTAGGAGGAAGATTCCACCTCAACAAAAAGCCCCGTCAGAATCACTGACGAGGCTTAAATTTCGGGAGAGCGCTAGTGGTTGCTCAGATGAGAATCACACCGCAGCTTCGGCGCCTTTGTGGCCCAGCTGCTTCACGGCGAGGTTCAGCTGATCGTACTCGATCGGCTTCTTGATCACCGTCACAGGGCCGTGGCCGAGGATGCGGCTGAGGATCTCACTGTCTGGGTAGCCGGTGATCACCACGATGGGCAGATCGGGATACAGAGCCTTAAGCTGGGAATACACTTCGTCTCCGGGCACATCAGGCAGCTTCAGGTCCAGGAAGACGAAGTCAAACTTCTGCTTCTTGGCCATGGCGATGGCTTCCGCACCGGTGCCCACCACGAGGCGGCCAAAGCCTGCCTTCTTGAGGAACTGCTTGAAGAGCGCCTGCAGCGCAGGGTCATCGTCCACCACCATCACGGTGGGCTGGCCGGCCTCGTCTTCCTTGCGCAGCACGTCACGGTCCAGAAGGCTGCGCTTGATGCGCCAGCGACCGCCAATCTGCACAGCAGGCAGCTGCCCGCGCTGGACGAGGTAATAGACAGTCGGAAGAGGGATGCGGAGATACTCCGCAGTCTCTTTCACAGTCATGAGTTCAGGTGTTGCAAGGTCGGCCATAAATTTAGAGAAGTGAGTGGATGCCTAAATCATCTTTAGAAATCGAATGTGAGAACGGGTTTTTGAGGTTGTTCACAAATTCAATCCGTAATTTTTATTATTACAAGGTAATTGTCAGCGTTCAGGGAAAGGTTTGGTTCGAGATAATTGGTAGATTTGCGAATTATTGCCACAATTGCAAACCAAAAGTGTGCACTGAGCAAAAAACTTCGGAAAACCTGAAGAATTTCATACAATTGACATTAAGTTAGACTGAAAATAATCAGTCAAAGTTAATAAAACGAGTCGATATAGCATAATCCAATTTCACAATGGTTATGGATTATCCCGTTTTTTCGAAATCGCAAAAGCCCCACTCTTGAAAATGCGAGTATGGCCAGATCTCTGTCTAAACCTCTCTCTAAATCGCACGATCCACCCCCAATCTAACAGACTAAATGCGAAAGCCTCCTGCATTTGAGATTCAGGCGCAATCACAGCACTCCCTCCACAGCTATGAATTTGCCAAGCTGCTGCGCATGGCCTAGATCAACCCTCCCATGTCTGATTCCATCCCTAATGTACTCGCTGAACGTTACGCCACCTCCGCCATGCGCGCCCTATGGTCGCCTGAAGGCAAGGTCAGGCTGGAGCGTGACTACTGGATTGCCGTTCTCAAAGGTCAGCGCGACCTCGGTATTACCGTACCAGATGGCGTCATCAAGGCTTATGAGAAGGTCAAAGATCAGGTGAACGTGGCCTCCATCATGGAGCGTGAGCGCGTCACACGTCACGACGTAAAGGCACGTATTGAGGAATTTTGCGACCTCGCCGGGCACGAGCACCTGCATAAAGGCATGACCAGCCGCGATCTCACGGAGAATGTGGAGCAGCTTCAGGTCTTCCGTGCTCTATTAGAGGTACGTTCCAAATGTGTGGCCGTGCTGGCCGGAATCTCCCGCCGCGCTGCGCAGACGCGCGACATCCCCCTCACCGCCCGCACTCACAACGTGGCCGCGCAGGTCACCACGCTGGGCAAGCGCCTGGCCATGTTTGGCGAGGAACTGCTCGTAGCCTTTGGCGATCTGCAGCATCTCATCGCCAGCTATCCGGCCCGTGGGCTCAAGGGGGCCGTGGGCACCCGCCTGGACCAGATCACTCTCTTTAATGGAGACGCCAAAAAAGCCTCCGAACTGGAGCACCGTATCCTCCAGCACCTGGGTATGCCTGCCGCCTTCAATGCAGTTGGCCAGGTGTATCCCCGCAGTCTCGATCTCCAGGTGGTGGCCTCCTTGTGCCAGCTCGCCAGCGGTCCATCCAGCTTTGCACGCACGCTGCGCCTCATGGCGGGACAGGAACTCGCCAGCGAAGGCTTTGCCAAAGGACAGGTGGGCTCCTCCGCCATGCCGCACAAGATGAACAGCCGCTCCTGCGAACGCATCAATGGCCTCCACGTCATCCTCAAAGGCTACCTTGCCATGGCCGCCGGTCTGGCCGGGGACCAGTGGAATGAAGGAGATGTCTCCTGCTCCGTGGTGCGCCGCGTCATGCTGCCAGACGCTTTCCTCGCCATGGATGGCCTGCTGGAGACGCTGCTGACCGTGCTCAATCAGATGGAAGTCTTTGAAGCCGTCGTGGAGCAGGAACTCATGCGCTACCTTCCCTTCCTCCTGACCACCACCGTGATGATGGAAGCCGTCAAGGCCGGTGCCGGACGCGAAACCGCACATGAGGTGATCAAAGAACACGCCGTGCAAGTCGCCAAAGACCTCCGCACCGGCACCGTACGCGAAAACGACCTTCTCTCCCGCCTGGTGCTGGACGAGCGTCTCACCCTCACCACCGAAGACATGCAGCGCCTCGTGGAAGCTGGCAAAGCCAATGCCGGAGACGCCCCCCAGCAGGTGGACGCCTTCTGCGCCAGCGTGGCCGCCATCGCCAAGGAGTATCCGCAGGCTGCTAAATATGAGCCAGGCGTGATCCTTTGAGTCAACGAATGGGATCGTAAGTGATGCAAGGTTGCAGTTCATGGGAATGAGCTGCAGCCATGTACAGATGCTGAATCACAGACTCAGCTCCCTCTGCGTATATGCGCATTGTTCATCATCGAAACACACGCTTTGCCCAGCCCGCTTCGCTCGAACTGATCCGCAGCTTCACGGGCCTTCGACTCACGTCCGCGTGAGTTCGGTCCGATTCCCTTCCGACACCTCATTCGTCGGAGATGAATCTTGCCGCAGCAGCAGCTGTGAATAAGATAGGTAAACAATCAAGGATGAGCACCGCTCCTGCAGGCCCACTGCCAGACCCGCCCCCCGCACAGCCCGGCCAGATGCCAGGACCGTGGGCTTTGCTGGCGGCCACGGCTGTGGGCGGGGTGATCGGCACTCGCCTGGGCCCCACACCGCTGGTGCTGGCTGCAGGCGCAGCGGCACTGGCGCTGCTGCAGCAGAAAAAGAGTGCCTCCCCAGTCTCTGCACCGCAAGCCCATGCTGAGCCACCTCCTGTGGAGCAGCCGCCCGCATCGCCCCAGCCTGGTTTTGTCGCAGGCGCCACAACGGGCACCGGTTGGCATCCAATTTCCACGCCGCAGCCGCCCGCAGAAAACGCTCCAAGCCGCCTCCAGATGCATGAAAGCATGCAGAACCAGGTGGAAGCATGGCTTTCCAGACAGATGCAGCGGGACAAAGAAGAGCCCGTAATCGAGCTCAGCCTGCAGGCACCAGACGTTGCAGCAACCCCACCACCTGCTGGTGACGCCTTTTTCTCCACCGGCAGCACCACGCCCGATCAACCAACCCAGAGCCATCCCGTGCAAGCTGCTGACACGGACGCTGCGGATGACTACCGACCAGGCCCCTTTCTGCTAGATGAAGCAGAGAGCCCGCCTGAGACGGCAGAGCTTGTGCGCAGCCAGAACCACGATGTCTTTGCCCGGCTCACAGCCCCCAAGGACATGTATGTGGTGCTGGAGACCGCGCCATCGCAGCAACCATCATCACCTCAGAAAGACGCCCCCCCTGCCCTGACGCAGCAGCCACCACCCTTTGCGCCCTCAAAGCCCGCTCTCTCAGAACCTGCGCCCTCACCGTTTGCCTTTGCGTCTGCGGTGTCCGCTCCGGTGCTGACCTCGATGCCTGCGCCTGCCTCGCGTCCGCTGAATCTGGAACCGCTGCCTAGCCTGACTGACTCCGAGCCCGGCAGTCTGCCGGCAGGTGCTCTGTTCTTTTCTACCCCTCCGCCAATGCCGCAGGTGGAACTCGATCCCCAGCCTGCGGCATCCTCACCCACTCCCTCTCCGACGGAGGCCACGCCAGCACCCGTATTTCAGGGCGCGGCTTTTCCAGATGCCATCGAAGTGCCCATGGCCTTCAGCCTGGATGAGATCCCTGCCGTGCTCTTCAAGGAAAAAACGCCCGCTGCTAAAGACTCCCCCATAGACTCCAACAAGTCTGCCGAGGTGCCCTCCTACCTGCCAACAGGCATGCCTTTTTTCAAAGTGCATGAACCCGTGAGGGAGATCGAAGTGCAGCTCGCAGCCCCAGGGGAGGCATCGTTTGATTCGCCGCAGGATGCCATGCCAAAAGATCCATGGCAGGCACAGATGGAAGCCGCTGCAGCAGCCACCACCGCACCATCAGCACCTGAACTGGATGCGGCCACAGGGCTGCTGACCTCACCTTCGTCCAGCCCCGACAGCATGCCTGGCAGCCCTTTCTGGGATACCGTCGCCATGGGCACTCTCGCACAGCCTGAACCACCGGCCCCGCCGCATGGCCATTCCATCGGCCCTGTGGTGGATGCGGAGATCCTGATCAAGGCACGTGTCCAGGAGGACACCCGGCCTGTATTTGTGGCCAAGCCGCGCCCGCTGGCGCCAAGCTTTGCCGTCGCAGCCCGACAGGCGCAGGCAAACGGCCATTTGCATCTGCACCTGCATGCCCATGTGCATGCTCATCCTCCTGTTCAGGACAGCCCCCAAGATCTGCCCGCCCCATTGGAGACGCCTGCGGAACCAGAGCCCAGCATCCCCAATCCACTTCCTGCCACACGCTCCCATACCCGCCGCTCCAGCTGGCACTCCTGGTGGCAGGGGGACTAAGGTTTGCGTCCGACCCTTCTTGCGAGCCACACCAGCACGCACATGCCAAGCAGCGTTACTGCAAACCAATCGCCATAGCGGGCGTAAAGCGTCATCTCGGCCATACGTGGCACCTTGACCTCCCCGGGCAGCGTGCCTTCAAGAAAGGGGCTGCCGGTTTCGGGATCGGTCAGCTTCGAGGTGACGTGGCCGCAGGTGTCGATGAAGCAGCTTACACCGGTGTTCGTGGCGCGGATCATGGGACGGCGCAGCTCGATGGCCCGGAAGAGTGCATTCGTCATGTGCACCTCCGGCTCGTCGCTCTGCAGGAACCAGCCGTCGTTGGTGATGTTGACGATCATCTGCGGCACGGGGCGCACAAAGCGGCGCGCCACCCGGCCCACGGTGTCTTCAAAGCAAATGAGCGGGATGATCTGCACCTGCGGCTTTTCCAGTAAAAGCGGCTCGGTCTTCTCCCCCGGGGTGAAGGCCCCCTCAAACATGCTGCGAAAGAAGGAGAAGGGAGGGATGTTTTTCAGCGGAAGATACTCACCAAAGGGCACGAGGTGCACCTTGTGGTAGTCCTGCCGGTGGGCAAAGCCGCCCCGGAAGAGCACGGCGGAGACGTGCGCAGTCTCAGGACTGGTGGAGATGTCTGTGCCGGTCATGAGGCTGAAGTCTCCCACACTCAGCAGCTCATCAAAGTAACGCGCGTGCCATCCGGGCGGCAGCTGGTGAAAGCGGTCCTCGATATTCACTGGCAGCGCGCTCTCCGGCCACACGATCAGATCGGTGGAAGTCTTGCCGTCTTTGGCGGTGCCATACATTCGGGTAAACTGGTTCAGCCGTGTGTAGGTCTGCATGCCAACATCCGGATTCCCGGCATCTGCCAGCGCCACATTGGGCTGCACCA
Organism: Prosthecobacter vanneervenii; assembly: GCF_014203095.1. Taxonomy (NCBI): domain Bacteria; kingdom Pseudomonadati; phylum Verrucomicrobiota; class Verrucomicrobiia; order Verrucomicrobiales; family Verrucomicrobiaceae; genus Prosthecobacter; species Prosthecobacter vanneervenii. The sequence continues at coordinate 35,233 of NZ_JACHIG010000002.1, forward strand.
GCACGGTGCGCACAGTGATGGCCTCCTTTTCCTCCTCTTTGGCGGCCGTGATTTTAAGAATGCCATAGCCTGCGGTGATTAGCATGAGCACCAGCGCCACGGTGAAGTCGAGGCGGGACTTGCACGTGCCCTCACCACGATACGCCAGGACCAGGCGCGTGAGGGTGTTCCACGCGGTGCAGGCGGCAAAGACCGGCAGGAAGGAAAGGCCAAAGACGCCCACGAGATCCGCCGCCTGGATGAGCGGCAGCGTGCGCTGCATGGCCACGCCGAGGCCGTTCCAGCCAAAGCCGGTGAAGACTGTGGTGCTCCGCAGCCACTCGCACGCCACCCACGCACCTGCGGCTAGAAAGGAACACACCAGCGAGTGCTGCGTGCTGGGCCACCACGCATCCCGTGTCAGCGTCTTGATGCGCGGCCGTGCATGATGATGCACAAACCACGCCCACAGGCCAAAGTACACCGCGCAGTAGCCGGAGAGCCCGATCCATGCCCCCCAGCCCAGCAGCTCCGGGCCGATGCCCGCCCAAGTGTCGTCCACAGCGCCGGCCAGCCGCACGCGTGCAGAGTGGTGCACCCAATAGAGATTCGGCAGGAAGAAGCCCAGCCCCGCCAGATAGCCGTGCCAGAAGGGCCGCGCCCTGACGCCCTCCGCCTCCTTCCACGGCCAGAGCACGCCCAGCAGCGGCAGCAGCCAGATCCACACCACCAGATCCGAGCGGCACGGCGGGAAGGCCAGGGAGAGAATGACCCCGCTGAGCAGCGGAGCGAGGAGCATGAAAAGGCGCAGGCGGCGGGGGGCGGTCACAGTTGGGGGATGATGCCAAAGGCGGCGGAAAAGCCAAACGTGATTCTGTGATTTTGGCGGAGGGTATGCCGTCCCCTGGCATTCGGCATTCAATGTGAATGCTCGCACCACATGCGGACGTATCTTCTAGCTGTTCTTTCCCCTTCCATGCGTCGCTTTCTCATTCCTGCTTTTGCTCTCTCCATCTCAACGCAATTTGCCCTGGGAGACCCAGGCCACTCGGCCAATGGGGAAGCCTTCAATGAGGGGCCGCGTCAGGCGGCGGTGCTGATGCCCGGCTGCGGAGATGCGGTGCATTTCACCATCAGCACCAAGAACGCGGAGGCTCAGAAGTTCTTCACTCAGGGCGTGGGCCAGCTCCATGGCTTCTGGTATTATGAGGCGGAGCGCTCCTTCCGTCAGGTGGCGGCCCTGGACCCGGACTGCGCCATGGCCTACTGGGGCATGAGCATGGCCAACGTGAACAACGAGCGCCGCGCCAAGGCCTTCATCAAGAAGGCCACCCCGCTCAAGCCCAAAGCCAACGCACGCGAGCGCAAATGGATCGCCGCCCTGGAAAATCTCTACCGCGACGACGACAAGCGCGACAAAAAACAGAAGAGCCTCGACTGCATCAAGGACTTCGAAGCCCTCGTGCAGGACGATCCCGCCGACGTGGAAGCCCGCGCCTTCCTCATCTGGCGCATCTGGTTCTCCCGCGAGGAGGCCCCCATGTCCAGCCTGCAGGCCGTGGATGCGCTGCTGGACCAGGTCTTTGCCAAAGAACCCAACCACCCTGCCCACCACTACCGCATTCACCTGTGGGACCAGAGCAAGCCTATCCTGGCGCTGAAATCCGACGCGCTCTGCGGGCAGTCGGCGCCGGGGATAGCGCACATGTGGCACATGCCGGGCCACACCTTCTCCAAACTTAAGCGCCCGGACGACGCCGCCTGGCAGCAGGAAGCCAGCACGCGGGTGGACCACGCCTACATGATCCGCACCTTCATTTTGCCGGATCAGATACATAATTACGCCCATAATGAGGAATGGCTGACGCGCACTTTCAATGAAATGGGCCGTGCCAAAGACGCCGAGGCGCTGGCCCGCAGCCTCATCGCCATCCCCCGCCACCCGGCCTACAACACGCTGGACAAGCCCAGCACCTCCGCCAGCTACGGCCGCACAAGACTGATCGAAACGCTGACAAAATGGGAAAACTGGGAATCCCTGCGCGATTTTACGCAGGCACCAGTAGGCGTGGCGGCGCATGACATCGCACGGCTGCGCGCGCTGGGCATTGCCAGCTATCATCTGAAAAACACCGCCGCCTTGGATTCTGCGCTGCAGGACCTGGAAAAAATCTCCACCGCCGCCCCCAAGCCCGCTGAAAAGGAAAAGGCTGCGAAGCCTGAAACCAAAACCGCCGCCAGCAGCACCAAAGACAAGGAGAAGGAAAAGAAAACACCACGCCCGGAAGTGAAGGCCAAGGAAAATGCCCTCGCCGAGCTGAAAGCCCTGGCAGCTCTGAGCGCCAGGGACAAACAAGGCCGCACCGCCGAAACCCGCCGCCTCCTGACCGCCCTGAAGGACACCGACACCCCCAAAGAACGTCTGGCACACTACTGGCTGGCCTTTGACGACAAAACCCAGGCCGCCGAACTGACCAAAAACTTCGCCACCGATCTCCCCGGCCTGGCCACCAAAACAGAAGTACTGCAAGCCTGCGGCAAGACGGACGAGGCCAAGAAGGCCTTTGAAGAAACCCGCAAGCTGGCCTTTGCCATGGACCGCGATCTACCCCAGGCCAAACGGCTGGATGCGCTGGCCAAAGCCTTCGGCATCTCAGGCGAGTGGGCCGCGCCCGCACCCAAGCGCACCGACAGCGGTGTGCGTCCGGAGATCAGCAGCCTGGGCCCCATTCACTGGCATGCGCCAGACGCCCCCGTGTTTGAGGCGCGCACGCTGGAAAACAAACCGGTGAAAAGCACCGACTACACCAGCAAGAAGCCCACGCTGTTTCTCTTCTATTTGGGCCACGACTGCGGCCACTGCGTGGAGCAGATGCAGGCCTTTGCCAAAGCACAGCCCGACTTTGAAAAAGCAGGCATCCAGCTCGTGGCCGTAACGCTGGAGACACCCGAAGTCGCCGCAGCCATCCGCACCAAGCTGAATCTTAAAGAAGGCCAGCCCCTGCCCTTCCCCGTGCTGAGCGACGCCAGCCTCGCCGCCTTCAAAAAAGTGCGCGCCCACGACGACTTTGAAAACGACAACCTGCACGCCACCCTACTGATCGACCCTCAGGGCAAACAACGCTGGTGGGACATCAGCTGGGAGCCCTTCAAGGACACGAAGTTTGCGCTGGAGGAGTCGAAGCGGCTGCTGGCGCAGTGAGGCGCATCACTTCGCCGCCTTGTAGCCGACGTAGGCGGTGGAGCTTATGCCGAGAAGGGTCATGAGGTTCTCGTTAAAGGTGGGCATCTCCCAGTTTGAGAGGCTCTGCCAGATGAAGACCACGCCCAGCACACCATTCCATACCAGCATCTGCAGCTTGGACACCTCGGCGTCCTGTCCTTCGGAGACCACATCGGTGAGGAAGCCGCGCGTGGGGATGGGGGTGAGGTCTGCTCCGTCGGCATCGGCGGCAGCCTGTGCTTTTTTGCGCTTGGAGTCAGCCACCCACGTAGCCGCCAGCAGCGTGCCGCCATTGATGCCCAGCAGCAGGGGCGCGGAGCCGGAGAGCACATTCATGCTGCCCTGCATGGCCCACAGGAAAAGATAGCAGGCTGTGCAGATGGCCAGCCACCAGGCAAAGACCACACGCGAGGTGCTCCACGGGCTGACCGTCCAGTCGGGAATGACCGTGGAGGCGGCAGGCACCGTTTCCCGCAGCACGCCGGTCTGCGTGGAGACGCTGACGAGGAAGAGCAGCACGGCGGAGAGCGCGGACCAGGCCAGCGCACGCATCACTCGGGGGCGCAGAGGCAGGGAGAAGTCCTGACGCTGGGTGGGCGCGCCTTCGTTCACGAGGCTGCTCATGGTGACATAGTTCTCCTTTTCCTTGGCATTTAAGAACGGGAAGGAAATGCTGATGGGGGCACCGCACTCCGAGCCGTAGAGCTGCACGAGCTGCTTCATCTTCAGGGCCTCGTCGCCATCTGGCTGCAGCTTGCAGAAGGCCAGCCGCGTCCAGGTGTAGTCCTCGGCGTTTTGCGCCTTCACCTGCACGGAGGTGCTGAGCACGGGGTCAGGCTGCATCGTCTCAAACACCACCGAGCCGATGGTCAGACGCACCTTGGCCAGGGAGTCGCGCATCCAGGTGTTGAACTTGTCCTTTTCATCGGGCGTGCGCATGTCGGGATCTTTGGCCCAGTAGGCCTCCAGCTCCTGCGCGGAGTAGCCGCCGTCTGTAAATGTCTTGGGGTAGTTTTTGATGCGGTCGTGCAGCCAGCCGTCAAAGTTCCGCACCCACACGGTGAGCATGAGCGCAGCCAGCGGCGATCTCGACTCGCCCTTGCCGTCGATGTCGCACAGCCCCTCGTACACCCGCACCACGCGCTGGGCATCGGCCTCCTTTTTCACCGGGGCCAGGGCCGGAGCGGACACATGCGAAAAGGTGTAGAGCATGTTCCAGCCGAAAACCACCAGCGGCAGAAAGAGGAGCAGCCATTGTTTCTTGAGCAGTGCAGTCAGGTTCATCCGGCGAGAATGAAACGCAGCGATGATGGAGTCAATCCAGATTAAGCGAGATGCCTGCCGCCCATGCACTGATCTTCTGATTTCTCCGCCATGCTGCAATGGCGTGCGCCTTCTCACCCGAGAAACGCTTTGAGAGCAGGGACCGGCCGTGTTTTCACCAGCCAGCATTGCAGCCACCGCATTCTCAGCTAATGCTCGCCGCATGCCTTTCCGACGCGCGCTTCCCTTCCTTTTCTCCTGCCTCGCTTCGCTGTGCATCGTTTCATGCGAGCTTCCGCAGTCGGGATACCAGCCCCGGCCCTATGCCCAGCAGCAGCCGATGCCCCAACAGGGCCCATTCATGCTGGGGATCGATGTGCTGGAGTCGCGTGGCTTTGACCTGATCCGTGGCAAGCGGGTGGGACTGATCACGAACCAGACGAGCATGACGGGGCGCGGGGAACGCACCCGCACGGCCATGCAGCGCGGACTGGGACGGAATCTGGTGGCACTGTATGCACCGGAGCATGGGATCGATGGAACCATTGGCGCCGGGCTGCATGTGAGCACCCGGCGGGACAATGTGACGGGCCTGACGGTCTACTCGCTCTACGGCCCCACACGCAAGCCCACGCCTGCGATGCTGGCCCCGATCGACGTGCTGGTGTTTGACCTCCAGGACATCGGCTGCCGCAGCTACACCTACATCAGCACCATGATCGTGGCCATGGAGGCGGCGGCCGAGTGTGGAAAGCAGTTTGTGGTGCTGGACCGGCCCAACCCTCTCGGTGGCTGGCGTGTGGAAGGGCCGCCGCTGGAGGCAAAGTGGAAGTCCTTTGTGGGTCAGGTACCGGTTCCCTATGTGCACGGCATGACGGCGGGAGAGCTGGCCATGATGGCCTGCTCCCGTGGCTGGGTGGCACGGGTGCCGCGCCTGGACGTGGTGAAAATGCAGGGCTGGAGCCGTGGCATGACCTGGCAGGACACCGGCCTGCGTTGGTACCAGACCTCCCCCAATATCCCGCATGCCACCTCCCCCTTCTACTATGTGGCCACGGGCATCCTGGGCGGCGCGACCTCGGTGGATATCGGCATCGGCACGGAGAACCCCTTTGGCTATGCAGGCGGCAGCGGAGTGAATCCGCAGGCGCTCTACGCCTACTGCCAGCGTCTCAACGCCCCCGGCGTCAGCTTCTCCCCGTATGCCAAGAACGGCTTTGGAGGGGTGCGCCTGAACATTTCCCCGCGTGCCACGGCGGACATCACCGCACTGGATGTACTGCTGCTGGGAGAGATCAACCGCCTTTCAGGCGGCAAGGTGATCGGGCGCATGAGCGGGTCCAAGCTGAACCTCTTTAACAAGGTGTATGGCAGCGAATCGCTCTACCGCGACCTGCGCCGCGGCGTGCCTGCCATGAGCATCGTGGCACGGTGGCAGAGCTTTAATCAGAGCTTCCGCTCTCAGCGGCAACGTTTCCTTCTCTATCCCTGACCTCGCCAGCGATAACCGACGCCGCGCACGGTCTCGATGATCTCCTCGCTCTCGCGTTCGATCTTCTTGCGCAGCTTGGCGATGTGCTGATCCAGCGTACGACTTTCCGGCATGTAGTCGAGGCCCCAGCATACATCCAGCAGGGTGTCGCGGCTGAGCACCTGCCCGACGCGCTCGTGCAGCAGTTTTAAAATGGACACCTCACGCGGGGTGAGATCCATGCTGTCGGCACCGCGCTGGGCACGCAGTTCGGCAGGGAAGACGCGCAAGGGACCGAGCTGAAAGCTGACGACGGAAGAGGTGGCCGCCTGCGTGCGACGAAGAGCCGAACCAATACGGGCGATCAATTCGTGCTTGCCGAAGGGCTTGCGCACAAAGTCATCGGCTCCGAGGCGCAATCCCACAACGACATCGATTTCCTCGCTTTTGGCGGAGAGAAAGAGGATGGGCACCGTTGCGTCCGCCGCACGCACGCGGCGGCAGACTTCGTAGCCATCGGTGCCGGGCATCATGATATCGAGGCAAAGGATGTCGGGTTTATGTTTTTGCCAAAGCGTCAGCGCCTCTTGACCATCCCGTGCCCGCAACACGCGGAAGCCTTCGGGCTGCAGGCAGGTGGCAAGGCTTTCGAGAGTAACGGGGTCGTCTTCGGCTAGGAGGATGGTCATGATGTGGAGAAGAGATCAAGATGGAGCTGGAAGGAAGCGCCTTTCTCACTCGGAATCAGTTCCAACGTCCCCCCCATGCGCAAGGCCAGATCTCGTGCGATGGCAAGACCAAGTCCGGCGCCGCTGACACCGGCCTGAACGCGATCATCGATGCGATAGAAGGGCTCAAAGACTCGCTCGACCTCTCCTGCTACGATGCCCGGCCCACCATCGGTCACCGTGAGGATGAACTCGTTTTCGTTCTGCCGTGTATGAAGCATGGCTGCAGCCTTGGGGGCGTATTTTTCCACGTTCGAGAGGAGATTGCCGGTAATTTGTGCCAAGGCGTCCGCGTCCAGCATGGCTTCACTCTTTTCGCCTTCATGAATGCGGGTCAATGAAATGTCACGGCGTCGCAAGGCGGGCTCAAACTGACGCGTGATGCCGTCCACAATGTCGGTCGGACAGCAGCGGGTATTGTTGAGTTTCAGCCGGCCTTCCTCCTGGCGGGAAAAAGTGAGAACGTTTTCGATGAGGCGGCTGAGGCGCCCGGCTTCTTCACGCACAAGATTGAAGCGGCCCAAGGTGGCATCGGGCACGGAATCTTCGATGACATCCAGATTGAGCAGAATGTTCGTCATGGGTGTGCGCAGCTCATGGGAGACGCGGTTCACGAAGGACACTCGCTGAGCCGCCAGCAATGAGGCACGGCGCTGTTGGGTGCTCATCCAGATGCCGCAGCCTGCCACGAGAACGGCCAGAGCGAGGGCTCCGGCCAGGGTGGGCAAATGATAGGTGGTGTGGGTTTCACGCATATCCCAGGAGACGACCTGCCAGACTCCAAAGCGTGAAATGACCGGCCCCAGCACGTCCGGCTGATGTGTGGGAAGTTCGCCGGTAGAGCTCAGGATTTTTCCATGGAAATCCTGCACAGCATCGGGACCGCCCAGCTTCGCCACGGATTGAAATCCTTCTGCAAGCCAGGTTTGAAAATGGCTTGTCATGGCAGAGCCGATGGCTTCGCGGTCAATCATCATAACCACCGCCGTTCCGAGAGTTTGGACATAGAACATCAGCGGCTTGCCGGGCTCATCGATCCAGCCTGATGTCCTGCCCCCGGCCTCGCGAAACAGAACCTTTGCATCCAAAAGCACGCGTGGGCGAGGGATGCCTCGAGGCTCCTTTTCGAGAGTCGGCTCAGGCAGGGGCGGATTCGCAGCGGGGCTGAGATTCAGCTGTGTCTCGGGATTGGCGCTCTTCCAAAAGAGCCACGCCACGTGCTGAATGCCCTCAATGTTAAAGGCTAGCCGCCTCGCAGTTTCGAGGTCGCTCCAGGTATGGGTGAGCCGCTCGCCTGTACTTTGCAGGTGGGCCTGATAGAGATCCTCCAGTTTGTGTACTTCCGCCTGCATTCCGGCGCCGAGCGCATGCTGCGCCTGGCGGTCACGTTCACGCCGCAGTTCCACATCGCGCCTGGAAACCAGCACGCCGCCGAGAGCGATGCAAACAGCGAGCACGAGCATGATGCCAAGCACCATGCCCGCGCTCGAAAATGTTGAGCGTTCTTCGGAGCGAGTTTTCATTCCAGATTCACATCCATCAACAGCAGCCACATGCGACCCTCGTCCTTGCGCCCGTTTACACCGGTGTCTCCCGGAGGATTGAGCGTGCTGATCAAAAATGTGGTGCCAACGAGTTGAACATAGGAAGTGTTGATCTTCTGGCAGGAAAACACGGGGAGATCAGGGTAGTGCTCGTTCCAGTTCTCGGCCTTCAGGTTGCCGGTCATGGTGATGAATTCAGGGGCTAGAGTGAGATCGGCGGTCGCGCCATCTGGACCGATCACGGGCTCTACTTCCAAACGAAAACCGAGCGAACGGGTTTCAAAGGCCATGGTGCCCGCAAGGCTGGCGGGAATGGCGGGCTGCCCGGGATCTTTGGAGTCTTTTCCCGGCTGAGCGGGCACGCTATCAGTCGGAGGAGAGAATGCGGTCCCATAGGTATGGAGGACGCCCGATTCGTGCATGGCACGCACCCCCGGCTTCACATTGATCGTCGCGGCATGCTCAAGAACGGCTGCTTTGGCGGCGATCATGGTTTTCAATTCCGCCATGCATGCTGCGCCCACGGGGCCATGCTTTTTAAGGAGTTCCCAACCTTTGACACGGTCGAGAGAGATCACTCTGGCAGTGAGCAAGACGTTGCCGTCCACCGCTGCGGCGGACGATTTGGCGGCATGAACAGGAACCACATGAGCTGTGGCAAACAGCAGGGTCGTGAGGCCTGGCTCCGGGTGATTTAGCGTGGCCAGCAGCGTTGGTGCCCCGGGAATGAAGCGGCTGGAAGACGTGCGCTTGCGACCATAGAAGTTTGCCACCGGCACGCCCGTAAGCGTGTTGTCTGCCTTGAAGAGGCGCAGGCCGAGGAACTGATCCCGTGAGAAATCATAGGTGACGTCGAGAGTGCCGTTATTGGTGTTCAAAACGGTCTCGTATTCGAAACGATCCCCCATCTGCCGCATTTCCAAGGCCATAGGATATTGAAATCCTTTGTGATCGGCAGTCGTCCACTCCGTGGGATGCATCAGTTCGTCCACGCTCTCGAGGACTGTGCGCATGCCGCTCTTGTTGGTGACCCAATGACAGCCGTCGAGCTTGGCGCTGCCAGCTTTCACCGCTTCCAGCACCTTCGGGTAAAGCTTTTGACGGCCCTCGGGAGCGTCGAGCAGCGCCGCATATTCGGCCAGGGGCAGCGTGAAGCTTTCGAGCAGGCACTGGATGTTTCTCGGGGCATCCTCCGGCATCGCTGGGGCGGCCGCAGCCTGCTTGTCTTTGACGAATGGGTCCTTGGGTTTGTCTTGCGCGACGATGAGGCTGGCGCTGGCGAGGAGGAGCAGGCAGATATGTGTTTTCATGGCGCCGAGAGAGTGGCGCATGGTTGGGTGCTTGCGTCAACGCCGCATGATGGCAGTGTAAAAGTTCTGTCAAAACGCCGAAATCCGTGCTTATGACTGCGCGTTAGTTAAAAACAACCATGGAAGACCTCGAAATCGCCCGCGCCTGCGCCCTTTACGCTGATGACAAAAAAGCGGAGAACATCCGCATTCTGGACCTGCGCGGCCTCTCCCCTATCGCCGACTACTTTGTGCTTTGCACAGCCCTTTCCACCCCGCAGCTGCGCGCCGTGCGCGACGAAATCGTGGAGCAGATGAAGGAGCAGCACCAGACGCCCCCCACGGTGAAGGACGGCAACTTCGAGAGCCAGTGGATTATTCTCGTCTATGGCAGCGTGATGGTGCACATTTTGACGCCTGAAAAGCGCGAGTATTACGCATTGGAAGAGCTGTGGGGCGATGCCCCTGAGCTGGCCCTGACTGTGGAAGCCCCTGCTCCAGAGCCGAAAGAGCCCAAGCCGAAGAAAGCCGCTGCAAAGAAGGCCCCCGCCAAGAAAGCAACAGCCAAAAAGGCGGTGAAGAAGGCACCTGCGAAGAAGGCGGCGAAGAAGAAGTAGCTCCTGGAGCAACCGCCCCGGTTGCCGCTGGAGTTTTGAGTTGGCAAGCCGGAGGCTTGCACTACGCACACGCTTTCGCTAAAACAGCAGGCATGTCCGCCCGCATTCTGCTTGTTCTTGTCTCCTGCGCCCTGAGCGTCATCACCGGTCTTGTGATCGCACGCGGTGGCGTTGGCAGCACGACGGTGCGGCAGCGCCCGGTGATCGGGCTTTCCATGGACACGCTGAAGGAGGAGCGCTGGCAGGTTGACCGCGATCTTTTCACCGAGAAGGCGAAGGCCGCAGGGGCGGATGTGCTGGTGCAGTCGGCCAACAGCAACGACGCCATCCAACTGCAAAACGTGGAGAGCCTCATCACGCAGAAAGTGGATGCACTCGTCATCATCCCGCACGATGGCGCAGCGATGGCTAAGGCCGTGAATCTGGCGCATCAAGCAGGCATTCCGGTGCTCTCCTACGACCGCCTCATCACGGGCTGCGACCTGGATCTCTACCTGACCTTTGACAATGTGAAGGTAGGCGAGCTGCAGGCTAAGTTTCTGGTGGATCGCATTCCCGCAGGCGGCAAGCTGCGCGTCATCCGCATCTATGGCGCAAAGACGGACAACAACGCCAAGCTCTTCAAGCAGGGGCAGGACAATGTGCTGCAGCCGCTCATTGCCGCAGGAAAGCTGGAAGTGATCTTTGAGGACTGGGCGGAGGACTGGAAACCCGAGAGCGCCAAAAAGATCACGAATGCAGCCATCACCAAAAACGGCGCGAACTTTGACGCCATTCTGGCCAGCAACGACGGCACGGCAGGCGGTGCCATCCAGGCACTGACGGAGGAAGGGCTGACCGGAAAGATCATCGTAACCGGGCAGGATGCAGATCTAGCCGCGTGCCAGCGCATCGCTCAAGGGACGCAGGCCATGACAGTTTATAAACCGATCCAGAGCATCGCCACCAAGGCGGCGGAGCTAGCGCTGAAATTGGCGCAGCGCAAACCGCTGGTGGCCAAAGACGCCATCTCCAACGGCCAGTTCGAGGTGCCTGCCGTGCTGCTGGACATTGTTTCTGTGACGAAGGAAAACCTGCGCGAGACCGTTGTGAAAGATGGTTTCCGCAAGGAGAGCGATGTGTTTCAATCCAGCCAGCCATGATTCTTAAAGCGCAAAACATCACCAAACGCTTCCCCGGCGTCACGGCACTCAAGGATGTCTCGTTTGATCTCCAAGAAGGCGAGATCCATGCACTGTGCGGCGAGAACGGCGCGGGCAAGAGCACACTGATCAAGCTGCTCTCCGGGATTCACCCACATGGGAGCTATGAGGGGAGCTTTGAGGTGTCTGGCGTGGAGGCGAAGTTTTCCACCATCAAGGATGCGGAGACGGCGGGCATAGCCGTCATCTACCAGGAGCTGGCACTGGTGGAGGAAATGACGGTGGCTGAAAACATCTTTCTGGGACGCGAGCCGCGCCGCTGGGGAGCCTTCATCGACTGGCCACGCATGCATCAGGAGGCTCAGGCACTGCTGCAGCGCTTCAAGGTGGACCTGGACCCTGCCGCGCCGGTACGCACGCTGGGCGTGGGGCAGAAGCAGCTGGTGGAGATCATCAAGGCGCTGGCGAAGAATTCCAAGATCCTCATTCTTGATGAACCGACGGCGGCGCTGGCGGAGCATGAGGTGCTCATTCTTCTCGATATTCTGCGCGATCTGCGGCAGCGCGGCATTGCCAGCATCTACATCTCCCACAAGCTGGATGAGGTCTTTGGCATCTCCGACCGCATTACGGTGCTGCGCGATGGCTCCACCGTGGGCACCAAGAACGCCACCGAGACGAGCAAGGCCGAGGTGATCCGCCAGATGGTGGGGCGTGAAATCGGCGATCTCTTCCCCCGCCGCAGCACGCAGCCCGGAGAAGTGATCCTGCGCGCCGATTCTCTCACTGCTGCCGATGATGAAACAGGGCGCGCAAGGCTGCAAAACATCAGCTTTGAGCTGCGGGCGGGCGAGGTGCTGGGCATCGGCGGACTGATGGGCGCGGGGCGCACGGAGCTGCTGATGCATCTCTTTGGAGCCTGGGGTCGTCATGTCTCCGGCAGCGTGGAACTGAAAGGCAGCCCGCTCTCCGGGCTGACGCCGGAGACGATCATCCAGCGCGGACTGGTACTGGCCTCCGAGGACCGCCGCCGATATGGCCTGCATCTGGAGCAGAGCATCGGTTTCAATCTCTCACTGTCATCCCTGAGTAGCATCACACGCGGCGGTTTCATCCAGCGCAATGCAGAAGTGCGGAGAAATCAGGACATCTTCAGTTCGCTGCGCGTGAAGGCCACCGGTCTTGAGTCTGTCGTGGGCAAACTCTCCGGCGGCAACCAGCAGAAGGTGGTGCTGGGCAAGGCGCTGCTCACCGAGCCCTCAGTGATCATGCTGGATGAACCCACACGCGGCATCGACGTAGGAGCCAAGCTGGAGATCTACGAGATCATCAACCAACTCACCGCCGCAGGCAAAGCGGTGATCCTGGTTTCCAGCGAGCTGCCGGAGCTGATCGGCATGAGCGACCGCATCCTCATGCTCAATGAAGGCCGCATCGGCGGCTCCTTCACCCGCAGCGAAGCCACCCAGGAAAAGCTCATGGCTGCTGCCATGGGGCATGCGGGGTGATGGAACTCAGCACCATTTGGAGTGCGGCTGCGCAGCGAGGAACGAGCGGAGCTGCCGCTTTCGAGCGTCTCGTGTCACTCGTAAGAACTCTGGCCTTGGAACATCCACCGGCCCCCTCCTTCGTATGACTCATGACATGAGAGAACCACCCGGCCTGCGGAAAGCGGTAGCTGCGCTCGTTCCTCGCTCCGCGACCGCAGTCCAAAAGCTCTGCGCCCTCCCGCGCCAACTTTCTTGCAAAGATGCCCCATTTCCTTCGTTCGCACTTCATTCCCATCCTTCCGCCCAGCTTTCATCTGCCATTCGTCCCACCCCTCATGCTCCGCGCTCTCTTCACTTCCCTCTTCCTCGCCACAGCGGCCAGCGCCGCGCAGCCGCCGAACATCGTCTTCATCTTCTGCGATGACCTGGCCTATCAGGCGATGAGCTGCTATGGCGACCACCGCAAGCTGCTGGAGACGCCAAACATGGACCGCCTGGCCAAGGAGGGCATGCGTTTTGACCGCTGCCTCGTGACGAACTCCATCTGCGGCCCCAGCCGTGCGGTGATCCAGACGGGCAAATACTCGCACGCCAACGGCTTCTACAACAACAGCAACAGCAAGTTTGACAGCAGCCAGCCCACCTTCCCCAAGGTGATGCATGAGAAGGGCTACCAGATGGCCATGATCGGCAAATGGCACCTCATGACCGACCCCGTGGGCTACGACTACTGGAACGTGCTCCCCGGTCAGGGCGTGTATTACAACCCGCCGATGATCGACAACGGCAAACCCGTGAAGTACGACGGCTACACCACAGACATCATCGGCGACCTGACGCTGGACTGGCTGCAAAAGCGCGACAAGACCAAGCCCTTCATGATGATGTGCCAGCACAAGGCCCCGCACCGCGAGTGGGAGCCGCCGTCACGCTACCTGGGCTTTGACAAAGACCGCGTGTATGAGGAGCCGGAGACGCTCTTTGACAGCTACTCCGGGCGCAGCAAGGCGGTGAGTGATCACGACATGGGCATTGACCGCACGATGACGGACCGCGACACGAAACTAGTGGCCCCTAACAATCTGACGCCGGAACAGAAGAAGGCCTGGGACGCCTACTACGAGCCCCGCAATGCGAAGTACCGTGAGGCCGCGCCTGCGGGCCGTGATCTGGTGAAATGGCGCTACCAGCGCTACATGCACGACTACCTGGCCTGCGTGAAGGCCGTGGACGACAACGTGGGCCGTGTGCTGGATTACCTGGACAAAGAGGGCCTGACGGAAAACACCGTGGTCATGCTGAGCAGCGACCAGGGCTTTTACCTCGGAGAGCACGGCTGGTTCGACAAACGCTGGATTTTTGAAGAGTCCCTTCGTACCCCCTTCCTGGTTCGCTGGCCCGGCGTCATCAAACCCGGCACTGTGAACAACAAGATCGTGAGCCTGATCGACTTTGCCAGCACCTTCCTGGACATCGCCCAGTGCCCAAACCTTCCGGATGTGCATGGCCGCAGCCTGGTGCCGCTTTTCAAAGGCGAAGAACCCGCCGACTGGCGCAAATCACTCTACTACCACTACTACGAGTACCCCGTGCCCCACCGCGTGCGCCCGCACTACGGCGTCATTACGGACCGCTACAAGCTCATCCACTACTACAAGCCGGACGTGGACGACTGGGAGCTGATGGACCGCGAGAAGGACCCGCTGGAAACCAAGAGCTTTTACAACGACCCCGCCTACGCCGAAACGGTGAAGGAGCTGAAAGCCGAGATCCTCCGCCTGCAGGCCGAGGTCAAAGAGACCATGCCTCCGCCGCGCTTTACCCACGGAAACAAGGCCTTTGATGGCGAGGTGAATCCTCCCGTGCAGGAACAACCCAAGGGCAAAGGCGCCGGGAAGAAGAAGGGCGCAGCGAAGAAAGCGGAGTGAAACAAGCAGCGGGGTAATACCTCGTTGCGCTGAAAACGGGTCTAATGGCGGAAGCACAAGCCGACGGGGGGACATCTTGATCCCCCCACCTGCGGCGTGGTTGCGGATGAACCGTGTGCGCCGGGCGATGAGGGAGCGTATGGGATCGGGACGATCCCTCTCTGGAGTTTGGCCTTTGACTAGATAAGTCCGCAGTTAAGCGATCAAACTGGATGTTTTTGTGTGGAAAGAGTCTAGTTATGAAACCAGTGTTCGTATTATGGGATTGCCCACCAAAGTTCGGATCATCAGCCGCAAGGCCAGCGAGCATTGGTATAGCAACCTCCCCTCCGCCATCGCTCAGGCCATGGAGTTCACCAAAGGCGAGACCGTCGAGTGGATCATCGCTGACAAAGGCCACCTCATCCTGGCCCGCAAAGAGGTGCCCGCCAATCCGGTGGACATTCAAAAAATACGCCACGGTCTCCCTGAGCGCCCTGTTGCGCCAGCGCCTCGACTCCGCCTGCTCAGCGGCTGCTTCCGCCGCCTCCTGCGCCCGCAGGCTCGCCGTCCGCATGCTCGCCTCTCTGCCGTGCCCTGAACGCGGCACGCCCACCAACCTGATTTGCACCAGCGGCGCGCAGCAGGCCGACTGGAGCGCCCACTACCCGCTCTATGCCAGGGAGCGTGTCAGCGAGAGAACGCTCTTTGACACCGTGCGCACCGCCGAGCAGCAGGCCCTGCCCGAAGACCATCCGCTGGTTGTCTCGCTTGATGACACGCTGGTGGGCAAAGGAGCGTCTGACTTGCATGGCTACGCACTGGGGCATGATCCGCGCCCCGTCATCTGCGAGCCACCGGAGGCCAAGAGCTACGGCGAGCAGGAAACCTTCAATGCCGACACCACCGATGAAGCCTTCATCCTAGCCCGGCTGCGGGCAATGGCGGACTCCCTCATGCGGCGAGTAAGGAATGACCGGAAGAGCATACGCAGCGTGACCCTGCGGCTGCGATACAACTCCAACACGCTGGAGGTGCCCACGGCGCTGGAAAATGATGTGTATCCCCTGCTCACCGGCCTGCTGAAACGAGCCTGGGAAAGGCGAGAAAGCGTGCGGCTGGTGGGGCTGAAGTTCAGCAAGGTGTATGAGGCAGGCCTGCTCTCGGTGGTGCCGCTGGAGCCTGCGGACATGGTGCGCTGCCAGTGGCACAAGCTGGCGGGGGTGGTGGATGCTCTGCAGCATGGCGGCCATAGCGTCATGCGTGGGCATGACCTGGGCTGAAGATGAACGGAAACACGGGGCGCGAACTGCTGCCCAAGACCATGCCCGTGGCAGGCCAGACCGTGGAGACCACCCACCGCGTTCTACGCGGGCGCCCGAGCACGGGACAGGTCATCGTGCGGACTCCGGCAGATTGTCGGGCCGTTCCTGCGCTGAATGTGCGGAGCTGTTTCAGCTTCATGGATTCGGCTTTGACCATCCCGGCCATCATTGAGGCTGCCGCGGCGCATGACGTGCCTGCCGAGGCCATTACTGATCCCGGGCTCTATACCGCCGTGTGGGAGCTGGCGGCTGACTTCGAGGACTATGGCGTTATGCCGTGCACACCAATGGCAAAGGGTTCTACTCTCCTCTGGTTTATACCTTGGAATGCCGTCGTCTGGGCATCGGCTTTCTGGTGCCATGCGTAAAATTCTGGACTTTTTTCCGCATATCTGAAAGCAATCCGCAGGAGAGGCTGCGAAGAAGCGGAACAGCCCATGGTATTTCGTGAGAACTACGCTACCGCACCCGCAGACGTACGAAACGCCTGCTGCTTCCTGCGGATATCGTGGCCCTCACCTGCTGATGCGCGCCGTCGTCACTGACCAGGCTTTCACCAACCCCGGCAGTGGACCATGTTGTGAGATCGTCACTCCACTCCACTTGAAAGGTCGTGCCACTGTGGTGGGCTGCAGAGCCGCGGGTGTACGTGTACTCCAGATTCCCGCCCGCCGTGCGCAAATTCTCAGACACACGGCTGGCTGCATTCGGCGGCAGGTTCAGGGCACGCTCCAGCAGGTTGGGTATGCCGTCACTGTCCGGGTCGGCATCATCGGCCGCTTGCCCGCTGTTCGCAAAGCTGCCAAAATGAGCTTTGCGCCAGGACTGATGGAAGGTCAGCGCGGTGAAAGAGCCCACGCTCGTGTAGCTGGTTCCTTGGCTGTTGGTCGCATATGCCCGGAAGCTGTAGTCCGTCTCCTGCACCAACCCCGTCACCGCAGCGGTGAACTGGCCGGTCGTCCCGGAGGCCGTCACCTTCGTCACTCCAGCACCCCCAATCAGAGGGTTGCCATTGCTGGCTGTCACTGAATAAACCACGCCGCGCTCGGTGATCTCCGCCCCCCCGTCGGAGATCACATTGCCGCCCAGCGACGCCCCCGTTGCACTGATACTTTCAGCCTCCGGGCTGTCCACCGTAGGCGTGGCAGCCCCGCGGGCCACCGCCACCGTGTAGGTCTTCTGCGTCACCCCGTCCTGAGCGGTCACACGCACGTCCACTGTGTTGCTGCCAGAGTTAAGCGCCAAAGCGCCGCTTGCACTGCCGCTGATCACGCTGGCATACGTGCCTCCGTTGCTCCGCACCTGCACGCTGCCACTGGCATCCGCAAGCGTTGGAGTCACAGTGATGGAGTTCACCGCGTTGCCCACGCTGGCCGTATAGCTCACCGTCCCGCTGGCAAACACCGGGCTCAGCGTCCCGCTGTTCAGCGCCAGTGCGCTGAGATTCGCATTGCTGCTCAGGGTGGTGGTAAACATCCCACCGAGTGTGGTTTGAGTGCCGTCCACATTGACCGCGCTCAGACGATAATAATAAACCGTATTGGGCGTCAGACCGGTGAGGCTGGCAGACACATTCTGCGCAGTGGTGCCGCTATTGGCGCTAAGCGTCACTGCTGCCGTGCTGCCGTAGCTGGTGGTGGTGCCGTATTCAAACTGCGCAGTGGTCACAAAGCCGTTCGGGTTCACCGTGCCATTGAGCGTGGCTCCAGTGGTGCTCAGGGCGCTGATTCCGCCCAGCGTGAGCACCGGCTGGAAACCTGACAACTGCTGCCCCTGGACAACACGATGATTAGAATCGGTCACGTAAATCACCCCGCTGGGGGAAAGACTGATGCCAGAGGGCTTGTAGAAGCCTGCGACGCTGGCATAGCCGATGGCATGGCCAAATTGACCGGCAACTCCGCCAATGGTGCTCACCACTCCTGCTGAGGTCACCATGCGGATCGTGTGGTTGAACTGATCCGCCACATACACGTTGCCTGCGCTGTCCACCATCACACCGGTGGGGTTGTTAAACCTCGCGGCGCTTCCCGTGCCATCCGCGCTGCCGCTCACCCCGGCGCTTCCGGCCAGCGTGCTCACCACCCCTGCCGCTGTCACCTTGCGGATCGTGTTGCTGTCACCATCCGACACATACACACTGCCTTCGCTGTCCACCGCCACGCCGTTGGGGTAAAAGAACCTCGCTGCGCTTCCCGTGCCGTCCGTGCTGCCCGTTTCTCCGGCGCTGCCCGCCAGCGTGTTCACCACCCCTGCCGCTGTCACCTTGCGGATCGTGCTGTTGTCACCATCTGCCACATACACATTGCCTGCGCTGTCCACCGCCACACCGCTGGGATTGTTAAACCTCGCTGCGCTGCCTGTGCCATCGGCGCTGCCGCTCAC